>NZ_PJJV01000067.1:0-77349 GCF_002929655.1 Cryobacterium sp. M23 | reverse complement strand
GAAAATCAAGAAGGAACCACCGATCATGACCGCTAAGCCCACCGTTCTCTTCGTCTGTGTGCACAACGCGGGCCGCTCTCAGATGGCCGCCGGCTACATGACCGCCCTGTCCGAGGGCCGTGTCGAGGTGCTCTCTGCCGGCTCCGCGCCCAAGGACCAGATCAACCCCGTCGCGATCGAGGCCATGGCCGAGGAAGGCATCGACATCGCCAACAATGTGCCGAAGATCCTCACCACCGAGGCCGTGAAGGAGTCGGACGTCGTCATCACCATGGGCTGCGGCGACACCTGCCCGATCTTCCCCGGCAAGCGCTACGAGGACTGGGAACTCGCCGACCCGGCCGGCCAGGGCATCGAGTCCGTGCGTCCGATCCGCGACGAGATCAAGGCCCGCATCCAGGGCCTGCTCGCCGAAATCCTCCCCGCCCAGGTCTAGGTCCGACCCGCCATGAGCGATCTGAGCGCGCGTCGGTCACTGCCCGGACTGGCCTTCCCCGAGGAGTCGTTGCGACGGCTGGCCGCGCACCTCACCGACCGGTTCTCGGGCGTGTTCGGCGCCGAGACGATCGAACGGTACGTGCTCGAGTCGTACACGTCGCTCCTGCGCACGTCGACGGTCACGGCGTTCCTCGTGACCAACACGGGGCGCTACGCCACCGACCGCCTGACCGCTCTGGCCCAGGCAAAGGGCGCGATCGCGAAGGACGTCCCCGAGGTCCTGTTCGTCTGCGAGCAGAACGCGGGGCGGTCCCAGATGGCGGCGGTGCTGACCCAAGCCCTGTCTGGCGGTCGGGTGCACGTGCGTTCGGCCGGTTCAGCGCCGGCCAAGGAACTGAACCCCACGGTGATGGCGGTGATGACCGAACTCGGCCTCAACCTGGACGAGGAGTTCCCGAAACCGCTGACGGATGACGTCGTGCAGGCCGCCGACGTCGTCGTCACCATGGGCTGCGGCGACGCCTGCCCGGTCTATCCGGGCAAGCTCTACCAGGACTGGGAGCTGGCCGACCCGGCCGGTCAGCCGACCCCAGAGGTGCGTCGCATCCGCGACCAGATCCGGCATCAGGTCGAGGCCATGCTCACGACCCTCGGTGTCGACCCCGAGCCACTGCCGCTCCCCTAGCCCCTGCCCCTGCCCCTGCCACCCCACCGCCACCGGACGCGGGCGCGCGCGGGCAGGCCCGAGGGCGCCGGCCCTACTTGCGCACCAGCTTCGCCACCGTGAACCCGCCGGCGACGACCGTCACGGTCGCCTTCTTCGGCGCCTTCTTGTCGACGGATGCGACGAGCTGGCCGGTCGCATCGAACGCCTCCTGCGCCAGCCGGTAGCCACGTGGCACGCCGACCGTGCGCACGCTGGTCTCGGTCGCCGCGCTGACGTACACCGTGGACTCCCCCGCCGACCCGGTCACCGTGATCGTCGAGATCAGCGGCTGAATCAGCAGCGCGTCAACGTATGCCGCCCCGCCGGCCATGCCGACGACCGCGGTGTCTGCCCCCGGCAGAGCCAGCTCGAGCGTGAGCGGGAACAGGCGTCCCGGGGCATCCGTGATGCCCTGCGCGCCCGCGCCGCCGTTGCTCGTGCTGCCCAGCGTCGACGTCGCGGACGACCAGGCCGTCGACCCGGAGTCGGCCTCGCCCTGGTTCACGATTGGGAACACGTTGCGAGCCTGGTCGGTGGCGGGAACCGGGATGCTCAGCGAGTCGCCCGTACCCAGCGCTACATAGGCACCGCCGGAGAGGTTGGCCTCGCCGGTCCAGGACGACGGCGGCGTGACCACGGATCCGCTGCCCGTGATGGTGCCGGCCTCGGCCTCGACGACGCTCAGCCCCACGGTGGAGACGGTCTCGTCGATGCCGAGGGCCTGGGCCTTCAGCGTCGGATTGGCGTCCAGGGTGAGCATGGTCATCAGGGCGTGGATGGTGGATTCCGCGCCGGAGTTGGGGTTGATCCGGCCGTCCTGCTCGATGCCGTCGATCGCGGTGCCGGTGGCCGGGTTGTAGGCCGGGGCGCCGTTCGGGTTGGCGCCGAAGAACCAGGCGGCGGTCACGGCGGCGAGGTCGAGCAGCCCGGGGGCGTTCGCGGCCTGTGCGGTGGCGACCAGGCCCTGCACGCGGGAGTCGACGCCGTAGGCGATCTGGGCCTCACCGGGGGTGGGGCTCCAGGCGTTGTCCGGTCCGCCGGCGGCCAGCAGCTGCGGGGTGAACTGGGCGGCGTCCTTGACGGCGGCGCCGAGCAGGTCGGAGCGTCCGAGCACCGTGGACGCGGTGGCGACGGCGGCCGGGGCCAGTCCGCCCCAGGCGTGCCACAGGGTCTGCGACTTGTTCCACGGCATGATCGCGCCGAACGGCCACTCGGTGGCGGAGCCGGAGGACATCCCGGCGACCCCCTCGGTGAGCCGGGTCAGCGCGGTGCGTGCGGCGACGTCGTCCGGAACGGCCGTGACGTAGGCGGTGAGGCCGAGCGCGGCCTCGGCCGAGGCATCCGCCCCGCCCGCGACGAGCCAGGCCGGCACGTTGACGCCGTCGGCCACATCGAAGGTGCCGTACTTGCCGAGCGACTGGCGCTCGAGGGAGTCGAGCGACAGGTGCAGGCGGTCCTGCAGGAACGCGGCGAACTCGGGGTCGGCATCCTGGAACGCGGCGAAGCCCTCGCCGAGGGCCCAGACGGTGCGGGCCACCCAGTAGGACTCGGCCGAGTCGCTCGGGTCGGGCAGTTCCACCGGGCTGGCGCTGGGGGTGAGGGTGCCGTCGGGCTGCTGCCAGAGCACGACGTTTCCGGCGTTCGGACCGGTCGTGGTCTGCAGGTAGGTGAGGGAGCGCAGCGTCTGCACGGCGTGCTCGCGGCTGGTCTCGTCACCGGTCTGCTGCCAGTGGCGCAGGTAGACGACCGCGGTGCGGGCGATGTCGTCGGCGTTGTACGCGCCCTGGCTCCAGTGCCCGGTCGAGGGGTCGAGCGACCCGCCGCCGACCCTGCCGTAACTGCCGTCGGCCTGCTTATCGGCGTAGGTCCACGGCGCCTGGGCGGTGGGCTGCGCGTCGATTTCGTAGGTGGTGTGCCCCTCCACCGTGGCCAGCGGCACGGTGTCGAGCAGGAACGTGAGGTGGGACAGGTTGGTCAGCGGCGCGGACGCCGCGGCGGCGGGCCGGGTGGCGACGACTCCGGCCGGTGCACCGGATGCGCCGGATGCGCCGGATGGCGGTGCCGCGGCGGCCGCGGCGGTGCCGGCTCCGAGCAGGAGCAGCGAGACCGCGGCGGTGAGGGCCACGGCTTTCAGATATCGCGGGCGGGGGGACTGTGAGCGAACAGCGTTGTACGTCATTTCTTCTCTCCTGGTTCGGCCTGAACCGGTTTGGTACTGCCAACTAAACCGGTTAAGGCGACCATAGTCAAGAGAAGTGGCGCATTGCGTCCCCCATTCGGGGCTGGAGGGTCCCCGCATCGTCGAGAGTCGCCTCGTGTGCCGAGAATCGCCCGTGCAACGGGGACTCTCGGCACAATCGGCGACTCTCGTCGCGCGCGCGCGGGCGTGACGGGCGCGGGCGTGGCCGCGCGACCGGCTCAGCTTCGCGCGATCGGCACCTTCTTCGGCTCCTCGGCACCCTCGGGCACCGGCACGCGCACCTCGAGCACGCCGTCCCGGTAGGACGCCGTCACATCCTCTTCCTTGACTCCACGGGGCAGCGCGATGTCGCGCGTGAACGAGCCGTACCGGAACTCGGTCCGGTAGCCGTCCTTGTCCTTGTGCTCGGTCTTTTCCTGCCGCTCGGCCTGGATGTGCAGCACGCCGTCGCTGACCGACACATCGACATCCTTTTCCGGGTCGATTCCGGGCAATTCCGCCCTCACAACCAGGCTGCCGCCGTCGCGGAATTCCTCCACCCGCAGGGCCGGAGTGTCCCAGTCGCCCTCGAAAAAGCGCCGCACCGGCTCCGGCATTTCGAAACGCTCGCGTTTTGCAAGTGCAGCCATGATTCGTCTCCTCCGTGTTGCCCGAATGTAGTCACCCAAATGTGGTCACCCGAATGTAGTCACCCGGATGTGGTTACCCGAATGTTGCTCCAGATGCCGCACACAGTACCCCCGGGGCCGGAGTCACGCTCCGGTCAGAGGCGGCGACAGCGGCGACGGATGCCCGCGCAGCCGGTTCCCAGCGACCCGGCTTAGCCTGATCGCATGACCGTCATCCTCCAGCGCGAAATCGACGAAGGACGCAGCTCCGCCCACCCGATCCGGCGCTTCCTGCGCCGGAGCCGCGCCTGGGTGGACCAGCATCCGCGGCTGCGCTGGCTCTACCGCACTGTGGTCGGCGTACTCGGCTCCACGGTGGCCGTCATCGGGCTCATTCTGGTGCCCCTGCCGGGGCCCGGCTGGCTCGTCGTCTTCCTCGGCATCGCGATCCTGGGCACGGAATTCCCCACCGCGCACCGCATCGCGGTGGCCCTCAAGCGCATCCTGACTACGGTCTGGGCGTGGTGGCGCTCCCGGTGGGCGCGCGCGTCCGCCGGAGGGTCGACCGCTTCGGCTGGGTCCTAGGCCCGATCCGCTACCCCGCCCGCAGCGCCCGGGCCCGCGGCGCAGCTCGCCCGTACACGGGCCGGCAGGGCGGTCAGCTTCGCCCGCCGCTCGTCCGGAAGCCCGGCCGGCAGCAGGCCCGGCAGGAGCAGCGCCCACATCTCCTCCACTCGCTGGAAGAGGTCCGCCCGCCCGGTGAGCACCTGGGAGACGGTCTGCACGCCCGTGAAGGCGGGGCTGATGAAGTGCGCGGCGGCCTCTACGTTCAGATCGGCCGAAACGTCGCCTTCATCGATTGCGCGTCGCAGCACCTTCCCGCAGACATCGATCCAGTCATGGAACGGACCGACCACCGGCACCGAGAAATTGGAGGCCTCCATGGTGAGACGGATGCCCGCACTCACCACCGGCTCGTCCCGCACCTGCGCCGCCAGCTCAAAAGTCATCAGGATGAGGGCTTGCAACCCGGGCATCGTGCCGTCCAGCAGCCTCTGGCCCAAGCCGATCGAGGCCTCGTGCTGCGCCTCGATCACGGCGAGCGCGAGCGCCTGCTTGGACGCGAAATGAAAATAAAGTGCGCCCTTGCTCACTCCGGCGGCGACTTCCAGTCCGGCCAGGGTCGTGCTGCCGTACCCGTGCTCCCGGAAGGCGACCGCCGCACCCCGGATGATCGCGGCCCGCGTTCCGATCGCCCGTTGTTGCTGCGCCATTCCACTCCTCGATTATTCCGGCTTCCAGCGTAGCGACTGCCCGAACCGGGGTCGCACACGGCCCCGCGCATCCGTTGTATCGTCTCTGCCTCAATCGGCCCCAATCTGCCTCAATCCGCCTCAATCGACCCCACAGAAGATACCGTTTGGTATGGTTTAGGCACGGGACGCTGTGATAGGGGAAAGCGGGCGTCTCAGGGGGTTCAACAGGGGAGGTCGTAATGATCGATAGTGCAGGCATGGTGCAGATGGCAGCACTCGGACTCGGCGGCCTCGCCGTTCTGGGCAGCGCGGCGCTGATCGCCGCCGCCCTGACACAGATCAGCCGGGCCATCCACCTGCGGCAGGCGGCGCGGGCGAGCTGGGTGCTGGCCGTCGTCTGCGCGCCGGTCTTCGGGGCGGTCGCCTGGTTCGCGGTCGGCAACCGGATCGACGCCGACCAGAGCTGACTGGAGCCGACCGCCGCCAGCGGTCGGCTCAGGTGTTCGGGCGCACGACCAGCACCGGGCACTTGGCGTGCCGCACGCACTGTTCGCTCACGGAACCCAGCAGCATGCCGCTGAGGCCGCCGCGGCCGCGGGAGCCGACCACGAGCATCCGTGCGCCTCGGGACACGTCGATCAGGGACTTCAACGGACTGGCGTAGACGGCCCGGTAGGTAACCTTCACGTCGGGGTGCTTGGCCACCTCGGCCATCACGGCCTCGCCGAGCTCAATGCGCACCGCGTCGGCATGGTCCTCGATCGACGCGACATAGCCGAATTCCCAGTTGGCCGGGCGCGGCGCCGTGTCGATGGACCATGCGCGCACCAGCACGACCGGTGCGTGCAGCTGCTCGGCGAGGTCGAGCGCCACGGTCACGGCGTGATCGGCGTGACCCGATCCGTCGTGTCCGACGACGATGCTGTCGCTGGAAACGGGAGTCTGTTCTGGCTGTGTGTCAGGCATGACCCCAAGCTACTCCGGGGGCCCGGGTCGCGACGCGCGCGCTGCTGCGTGTCGGCCGCCTGCTCCCAGCCCCTTCCCGCAGTGCCCCGGTAAGGTCTCCCCTATGACGTACCTGGGCACGCCGCGTCGACGACAGACCGCACTGGCAATGGTCGTCACTCTGGCCGTGCTGGGCGCTGGTCTGGCGCTGGCCGCGTCGGTGCACACCACCGACGAAGCAGCCGCGCCTACCGGTTTCGCCCCCGGTGCGATCATCAGCGACTACAACTTCTACAACGCCGACTCCCTGAACGAGGGCGAGATCCAGTCGTTCCTGGGGGAGCGCTCCTGCATCCCCCGCGACGGCTCACCGTGCCTGGCTGACTACGAGGAGAACACGATCTCCCAGCCGGCCCACGGCGAGGGGCACTGCGCCGCCTACCCCGGGGGCCGCAACGAGTCGGCCGCCCGCATCATCGCGAAGGTGTCCGCGGCCTGCTCCATCAGCCCGAAGGTGCTGCTCGTGCTGCTGCAGAAGGAGCAGTCCCTGCTTACCCGGCCGAGCGCATCCGGTTATCTGCGCGCCACCGGCTACGGCTGCCCCGACACGGCCGACTGCGACACGGCGTACTTCGGCTTCTTCAACCAGGTCTACCGTGCCGCCTGGCAGTTCCGCCAGTACACCCAGGAGCCCGAGCGCGCCTACAAGATCGGAACCGTGCACGTGGGCTTCAATCCGGATGTGAGTTGCGGGGTGTCCTCCGTCACCATCGAGAACCAGGCCACCGCGAACCTCTACAACTACACGCCGTACCAGCCCAATTCCGCCGCGCTGGCACGCCCGGGCACCGACGGCGACGGATGCTCGACGCACGGCAACCTGAACTTCTGGCGGTTCTACAACCAGTGGTTCGGGGCGTCGGAGGCCGTGGGCTATCCCGCGGCGTTCAACTCGTGCCTGAACCTCGTCGGCGGCCAGCCCTGCCGCAAGCACGGGCTGTTGCCGACGCCCTGAGCGTGCCCGACGGTTCGCGTTTCCGCGCTGGTTTCTCCGCCGGTTTCTCCGCGCAGAGCGTAATCGCCCCGAGGTCCCGGGGCTCCGCCGGGTCCGGTCGCCCGGCCGGGCGAACACCCGTGACCTGGCACTCTCAACCCCTGGTCAGGCGGCATTCCTGGCCCGAATGTGCGCGCACCGGACGGTGACGGGGCCCGGTGACACACCCGACCGGAACGGCTGGGCAGCCAACCCGATTCCCAGCCCGCACGGACCGGCCCCCCACTCCCGGTACCTAAACTCCTCCGATGACTGCGAACGGTCGATCGGGTTTTTCGCCGACCGGCCGCCGCAATCGAAAGGATCCACTTTGAACAAGCACACGATCTCCCCGGCAGCCGACACCTCCCGCACCAAGCGCGTCGCCCTCGGCGCCGCCTCCGTGCTGACCGCCGGAGCCCTTCTCGGCGTCGGCGCGCAGGCCGCCACCGCCGCCCCTCTCAGCGCCGAGCCCACAACGAGTTTCAGCTCGAGTGTCGGCACGAGCGGGGATGCCGGCGCCACGGCGAACGGCGAGTTCCTGGCGTCGCTTTCGGCCGAACTTCGTGCAGACCTTTCCCACGGGCAGAGCGGCAATGTGAAGGCCCAGAAGGTGGCCACCACCCTCTCCGAGCACGCCGAGCTGTTCGACACCCTGCCGGCGAACCTGCAGGATGACCTGACCGCGCTCACGGACGCCTCCGGGGCGACCGACCGGGCCGCCGCCGTCGACACCGTGCGCACCACCGCGCTGGCCGGCGGCTACGGCGAGGAGATCACGAAGATCGCCGAGGCCGTGCGGGACAACCCGGAGCACCCGTTGGCCGCCGCCGTGGAGGCCGCCCTGGGCAGTGACCTCGGCACCGCGCCGGGCACCGCGGACACCGACCCGACCGCGGACGCCGGATCCTCGGTGACGAAACTGGCCCTCAAGCTGGCGGACAACCCCGCGCTCCTCGACAAGCTGCCGGCCGACCTGCAGGCCGACCTGGCCGAGCTGAAGAACGCGCCCGCCGCCGAGCAGGAGGCCGCCGCGCAGAAGCTCGAAGAATCCGCCCTCAGCGGCGACTACGGCAGCGTGGTCCAGAAGATCGCCGAGCGGGTCCAGGCACACGTGGCTGCCGAGGCTGACGCCGGTGCCGGTGCCGACGCGGGGGCCGGTGCCGACGCGGACATTCACGCCGGAAACTAGCACCCGCATTAGAACGGATGCCCGGATGCGCAGTGCGCGTTCGGGCATCCGTCTGCCTTGTCCCCCACTCGGGGACTGACCGCCCGGAGGCGGCGCGGCTAGGCTCGCCTCACCCGAGCGGCTGACCCGACAGCTCCGGCAACGCGTTCCCAAGGCGATTCTCATGGGCACCACAGGACCCCGAAGTTTTCGCTCCCCCGCGGTTTTCGCTGCCCCGCCGCTGTCCCCGGCCGGGCATCCGCAGGACGACTCCCGCGGCGCAGAGCCTGACCGGCGGGTGTACGCGCTCGGGGCGTGGGCGGGTCGCTCACGACTCACCATCGCCGCCTGGCTCGTCGGGCTGGCCGTCACCAGCGCCCTGTTGTGGAGCCCCGCCGTGGTCTTCGGGGTCCGCAATCCCTCGGCTCACCTCGTTCTCGACTCGGTCGACGCCTGCGTGGCGTTGCTGGTGGCGTCCCTCGTGTTCGGTCGGTTCCTGCGGCACGGCCGGCTGCAGGATCTGCTGCTCTTCCAGGGTCTCGTGCTGCTGGCCGCGGCGGGCCTGGGCCTGACCTACCTGACCGAGGTGCTCGGCGGAATCCGCGCGGGAACGCTCGACATCTGGCTTCCGCTGGCCATCCGGGTCGTGGGCGCCCTGCTGATCCTGGCCGCCGCCCTGGCGCACACGCGACCGGCGAAACGGATGCTCCGGCGCCGGCTGCTGGCGCTGGCCCCCCTCCCCCTGGTGGCCGCGGTCTACCTCGCCCTCTGGACCGGCCGGGACCGGCTCCCCGTGGCGTTCGACCCGGGTTCCGCCCCGGTGTCCGCGGAGAACGCGCTCCTGACGGGCCATCCCGTGCTGCTCCTCGCCCAGGGCGCGGCGGCCGTGAGTTTCTTCATCGCCTCGGTGGCCTTTGCGTCACAGTCGGCCAAACGGGACGACGAACTGCTCCGCTGGCTCGGCCCGGCCTGTGCGCTCGGGGCGTTCGCCCGCCTGAACTACGTGCTCTTCCCATCCCTGTACACGGACTGGCTCTACACCGGGGATCTTCTCCGCACCGGCTGCTACCTGCTGCTGCTGGTCGGCGCGGCGCGGGAGATCCGCACCTACTGGCGGGCGCAGGTCACCGCGGCGGTGCTCGATGATCGGCGGCGGCTCGCCCGCGAGCTGCACGACGGAGTGATCCAGGAGCTCGCCTATATCCGCGCGGAAAGCCATGCCATTCCCGTGGATGTCGCATCCGGCATCCATATCGTCAACGCCTGTGATCGCGCCCTCGACGAGGCGCGGGCGGCCGTGCAGGCGCTCGGACGCACGAGCGATGAGCCGCTGAGTTTCACCGTTCACCGGGCGGCCACGGAACTGGCCGCGAGGTACGGAATCGACCTGCGGGTCGACCTCGATGAGGCCATCACCGTCGATTCGGAGCAGCAACACGCGCTGATGCGCATCACCCGGGAGGCGGTGTCCAACGCGGTGCACCACGGCAAAGCCACGGGGGTGCACATCCGGCTCAGCGAGGCCGGAGGCCGTCGGCGCCTCGCGATTGCGGACGACGGGGTGGGGTTCGATGTGCCGGCCGGCACCGACACAACCGGTTACGGCCTGGTCAGCATGCAGGCTCGGGCGCGGGCGCTTCCGGGCACGTTCAACGTGGAGGCACGACCCGCGGGCGGAAGCGTGGTGACGGTCCAGTGGTAGACGGCACCGGCATCCGCGTCGTCATCGCCGACGACCATGCCCGATACGATCGCTGATCCGCCAGGCCCTCGAGGCCGGTGGCTGCGAAATCTGCGGCGAGGGAGCAAGCGCAGCGGATGCGATCCGGCTCGCCCTCGATCACCGCCCCGACGTGGTGCTGCTCGATATCAACATGCCGGGGAATGGGATCCACGCCGCCCAGGAGATCGGCCGGAGCCTGCCGGAGACGCCCATCGTGATGCTCACGATGTCGAAGGACGACGACGACCTCTTCGATTCCCTGCGCGCGGGTGCCTCGGGCTACCTGCTCAAGGATACCGATCCCGGCGCCCTGCCGGGTGCGCTGCGGGCCGTTCTGGCGGGCGAGGCGGCCATGGCGCCGGAGCTCATGCTGCGGGTGCTCGGCGAGTTCCGGGCGCCCGCGCGGCGCCGCTTCCTGCGCCGCTCCGTGGCCGCGAGCAAGCTCAGCGCGCGGGAGTGGGAGGTGATGGAGTTGCTTGCGGAGGGAAACTCCACCAAGGCGGTAGCCACCCGGTTGTTCGTGTCGCCGACGACGGTGCGGGTGCACGTCTCGGCTGTGCTCCGCAAGCTCGCCCTCACGGACCGCGAGAGCGCCTTCGAGCTGCTCCGTGACGAACACGGTGAGCGGGGATCACCTCGGTCGTAGAGCCTGGCGGGCCACGGCGGCCGGCACGATTCCCGCGTCTGGGGGCGCAAGACGGAAGGCCCCGAGTTCCGCTCGGGGCCTTCCGTGTTCCGCTTGCGCTCGGTGCCTACTTCAGCATGAAGTTGGCACTGATCGTGGAACCGTCCTGGGCGGTCATGGTGACCACGGCGCAGGTACCCGGCTTCTTGGGGGTCTGCCAGTTCTGGATGAACTGCCCCGACGTCGAGTCATACCGCAGGCTCGTGCCGCCCGTGGTGGTGAGTTCGATCGCATCCGTCACCGCGGACGAACCGGGGCAGGTCACGGCCGTGGCGGTGAAGCTCTTGACGGCCGAGACGCTGGTGAGTTCGGCACCGGAGAAGATCTCGAACTTCAGCGGGACGGAGCTGCCGCCCTTCACCGTGTTCCAGACGTTGGCTCCCATATCGACCGGGGCGTAGAAGCCCTTCAGGGTCCAGGCCAGCACCGTGTACGCGACCCTCGACGTGCTCGTATTGCCGGCCGTGTCGGTGGCGGTCGCCAGGTACGAGTGCTCCCCGACTGTGGTGCCGCCGCCGGTCACGACGCAGGAGGCAATTCCGGACAGGGCGTCGGTCGCGTAACAGCTGGGCGCGGCCGGGTTGCTTCCGTACTGGTAACTGCCGGTGGGGCCGCCCAGGAGAGCAACGGTGGGTGCGGTCGTGTCGATGTCGATCCCCGACACGCTCGCGGTCGCGGTGTTGCCGGCCCGGTCGGTCGCGGCGCCCGTCACTGACTGGCCCGCCCCCTCGACCAGGGTCACGTCGCCCGCACAGGTGGCGATGCCGGATCCCGCATCACGGCAGGTGAAGCCGACGACGACGTCCGCCGCGTACCAGCCGGCGGCGTTGGGAGCGGCCGGGTCGAGGGTGGACGAGATGGTCGGGTCGACGGAGTCGATGTTGATCCCGGTCGTCGTCACGGTCGTCGTGTTGCCGGCCTTATCGGTCACGGTACCCGTCACCGACCGGTTCGCGCCGTCGTGCAGGGTTGTGTCGCCCGGGCACGTGGCGATTCCGGACCCTCCCACGTCCTCACACGTGAAGTGGACGATGACGCCCGCGTCCGTTGTGTACCAGCCGTCGTTGCCCTCGGGGGCGACCGGGTTGAGAGTGTACGAAATGGTCGGGTCGACGGTGTCGATGTTGACCACCGCTGCGGTCGCGTCAGCGGTGTTACCGGCGTTGTCCGTCGCGGTGCCGGTCACGTTGTTCACACCGTCGGTCAGGGTGATGTCGGCCGGGCAGGCGGCGATGCCGGAACCGCCGACATCCGTGCAGGTGAAGTCGACTGTGACGAAGCTCGTGTACCAGCCGTTGGCGTTCGCGTCGGCCGGGTCGAGCGTGTACGAAATCGTCGGGTCGACGGTGTCGATGTTGACCACCGCTGCGGTCGCGTCAGCGGTGTTGCCGGCGTTGTCCGTCGCGGTGCCGGTCACGTTGTTCACACCGTCGGTCAGGGTGATGTCGGCCGGGCAGGCGGCGATGCCGGACCCGCCGACATCCGTGCAGGTGAAGTCGACTGTGACGAAGCTCGTGTACCAGCCGTTGGCGTTCGCGTCGGCCGGGTCGAGCGTGTACGAAATCGTCGGGTCGACGGTGTCGACGGTGATCCCGGACACTGTCACGGACGCGGTATTACCGGCATTATCGGTCGCGGTACCCGTCACCGAATGGTCCGCACCGTCCATCAGGATCACGTCGGCCGGGCACGTGGCGATGCCGGATCCTCCGACGTCTTCACACGCGAAGTGGACCAGGACGCCCGAGTCCGTCGTGTACCAGCCATTGGTACCGTCGGGGTCTACCGGGTTGAGCGTGTACCCGATGGTCGGGTCGACCGTGTCGACGAGCGTGTAGGTCACCGTCGCCGTTGGGGCGTTGAGCCCGCCGGCGTCGGTGTAGTCGCAGGTCGTGGTCTGGGTGCCGAGGCCATTCAGCAGCGCCCCGGTGGTCACGGAGGCGGCCGTGGGGTTGACGTCTTCGGCGTCGACCACCAGGCAGGTGGCGGTCGGCACGGTACCGATTTCATAGCTGGCCCCGTTGCTCACCCCGTTGACCGAGACCGAAGGCGCGGTGTTCGTCGGAACCGGCTGGGTGATGATGATGGGGATACCGACCTGGTTCTTGAATTCTCCGCCACCGGCCGGCTGCGCCAGGATGAGGACCGTCACGGTACCGCTCTGGGCAGCGGTGCCCGCTGTGAAACTGACCGGGAAATCGTCGGTGCAGTTCGTGATGACCACGGGGTTGGGGCTGGCCGTGACGCCGGAGGGTGCGACCACGGTGAGTTTCAGCGGGCTCTCCCCCGCATCGATGTTGCATCCGATGTCGCCGTCACTCTTGCCGTTGGCGTTGAGCCTCATCGTGGCGCTTCCGGCCGTTTCCGATCCCGCAACGAGGGTGACACTGGCCGAACCCTCGATGCTGTCCTGAATGATGTCCGCGTAGGCAACCCCACCGAAGGCCAGGACGCTCACCGCCGTGATGGCGGTGATCGTTGTTGCGATGCCCGTTCGCTTCAATATTCGTTTCATGGTGGCTGCCCCTGCGCTCGGCGGGAAGACCCTCGGGTGGGCCATCCCTCCCACGAAGGTATGTCTGTGCCGGATCCTCGAGAACGGCGGGGGCGTTCAAACAGCTAAACGCATGGTCCCAGGACCGTTTGAATCCCTAAACGCGTCAGAACCTCGGCACACATGCCCGGTCAGGGGTGCCCGCGCCATAATGGCGCCATGGCCGAAATCAAGACGCAGCCGACGGATGCCTCCGTCGAGGACTTCCTGGATGCCGCGACGCCCGCCCGCCGCCGCGCGGACGGCAAGGCCCTCGCCGCGCTCTTCCGCGAGGTGACGGGCGCCGACCCTGTCCTGTGGGGTCCATCGATCGTGGGCTACGGCAGCTACCGCTACGTGTCGCCCGCGAACCCGCGCAACCGCGGAGACTGGCCGAAGACGGGGTTCTCTCCGCGCAAGGCGCAACTGTCGATCTACGGGCTCAAAGACCTCCCCGGGGGCGCCGCGCTCCTCCCGCGGCTCGGCGCGTACACGGAGGGGGCGGGGTGCGTCTACGTGAAGAAGCTCGACGACATCGACCTCGGTGTTCTGCGTCGGCTGGTCGCGATCGCCTGGTCCCGGGGCGACGACCCCGCGCCGCCGGCGGCCACGGAGTAGGTGCCCGGCCCGCACCCCGTCGAAACAGACAGTTCCGGTCGAGTTCGCCCGGCGTAGCAGGTGATCTCGACCGGAACGGTCGATGTCGGTGGTGCGGTCACACACCCGGGGCTAGAAGTCCCAGTCGGCGTCTTCTGTGTTGACGGCCTTGCCGATGACGTAGGAGGAGCCCGACCCGGAGAAGAAGTCGTGGTTCTCGTCGGCGTTCGGCGAGAGCGCGGCCAGGATGGCCGGGTTCACGTCGGTGACGGTCTTCGGGAACATGGCCTCGTAGCCGAGGTTCATCAGCGCCTTGTTGGCGTTGTAGTGCAGGAATTTCTTGACGTCCTCGGTCAGGCCGTGCTCGTCGTAGAGGTCCTGCGTGTACTGGATCTCGTTCTCGTAAAGCTCGAACATGAGATTGAAGGTGTAATCCTTGATCTCATCGCGGCGCTCCTGCGACGACGCCTCGAGCCCCTTCTGGAACTTGTAACCGATGTAGTAACCGTGTACGGCTTCGTCCCGGATGATCAAACGGATGAGGTCGGCCGTGTTGGTGAGGCGGGCGCGGCTCGAGAAATACATCGGCAGGTAGAAGCCCGAGTAGAACAGGAACGACTCGAGCAGAACCGAGGCGACCTTGCGCTTGAGCGGGTCGTCGCCCTGGTAGTACTTCATCACGATCTCGGCCTTGCGCTGCAGGTTGACGTTCTCCGTCGACCAACGGAACGCCTCGTCGATCTCCTTCGTCGACGCGAGGGTCGAGAAGATCGAGGAGTAGCTCTTGGCGTGCACGGACTCCATGAACGCGATGTTCGTGTAGACGGCCTCTTCGTGGGGCGTGATCGCATCCGGAATCAGCGACACGGCGCCCACAGTGCCCTGGATCGTGTCGAGCAGGGTCAGCCCCGTGAACACGCGCAGGGTGAGCTGCTGCTCCGCCGGGGTGAGCGTGGCCCAGGACTGCACGTCGTTCGACAGCGGGACCTTCTCCGGCAGCCAGAAGTTGTTCGTGAGGCGGTTCCAGACCTCGACGTCTTTTTCGTCTTCGATCTTGTTCCAGTTGATCGCGTCAACGTGGGAGACGAGCTTGAGCTTGTCAATCATTGGTTGTTCCTTAGTCGGCATTGCACAGGCGATTCAGCGTTCGGGGAGCTCGGGTTCGGGGAGCTCGGGGCAAACTCACTCAGAGAGCGCAGGAAACACAACCCTCGACCTCGGTGCCCTCGAGGGCCATCTGGCGCAGACGGATGTAGTAGATGGTCTTGATGCCCTTCTTCCACGCGTAGATCTGCGCGCGGTTGATGTCGCGGGTGGTGGCGGTGTCCTTGAAGAACAGCGTCAGCGACAGGCCCTGGTCGACGTGCTGCGTGGCAGCGGCGTAGGTGTCGATGACCTTCTCGTAGCCGATCTCGTAGGCATCCTGGTAGAACCCGGTGTTGTCGTTCGTCATGAACGGCGCCGGGTAGTAGACGCGGCCGAGCTTGCCTTCCTTGCGGATCTCGATCTTCGACGCGATCGGGTGGATCGATGCGGTCGAGTTGTTGATGTAGGAGATCGACCCGGTCGGCGGCACGGCCTGCAGGTTCTGGTTGTAGATGCCGTGCTCCACAACGGATGCCTTGAGCTCGGCCCACTCTGCCTGCGTGGGAATGTGCACGTCGGCCTGCGCGAACAGCTCGGCGCCGCGCGCGGTGGCCGGCTCCCAGATCTGGTCGGTGTACTTGTCGAAGAACGTGCCGGAGGCGTAGGTGGAGTCCTCGAAGCCGACGAACGCGTTGCCGCGCTCGATGGCCAACTTGTTCGAGGCGAGGAGGGCGTGGAACAGCACCGTGTAGAAGTAGATGTTGGTGAAGTCGATGCCCTCTTCGCTGCCGTAGTAGATACGCTCCCGGGCGAGGTAACCGTGCAGGTTCATCTGGCCCAGGCCGATGGCGTGCGACTTGTCGTTGCCGTCTTCGATCGAGCGCACGGAGGAGATGTGGCTCTGCTCCGACACCGAGCTGAGGCCGCGGATGGCGGTCTCGACGGTCTTGCCGAAGTCGGGCGAGTCCATGGACAGGGCGATGTTCATCGACCCGAGGTTGCAGGAGATGTCCTTGCCGATCTGGTCGTACGACAGGTCCTCGTTGTAGGTGGTCGGGGTGTTGACCTGGAGGATCTCCGAGCAGAGGTTCGACATGTTGACGCGACCCTTGATCGGGTTCGCCGCGTTGACGGTGTCCTCGAACATGATGTACGGGTAGCCGGACTCGAACTGGATCTCGGCGAGCGTCTGGAAGAAGTCGCGGGCTTTCATCTTGGACTTCTTGATGCGCGGGTCGTCGACCATCTCGTGGTACTTCTCGCTGACGGAGATGTCGGCGAATGGCACCCCGTAGACGCGCTCGACGTCGTAGGGCGAGAACAGGTACATGTCCTCGTCTTTCTTCGCCAGCTCGAACGTGATGTCGGGCACGACCACGCCGAGGGACAGCGTCTTGATGCGCACCTTCTCGTCGGCGTTCTCACGCTTGGTGTCGAGGAAGCGCATGATGTCGGGGTGGTGCGCGTGCAGGTAGACCGCGCCGGCACCCTGACGGGCACCGAGCTGGTTGGCGTAGCTGAAGGAGTCTTCGAGCAGCTTCATCACCGGGATGATGCCGCTGGACTGGTTCTCGATCTGCTTGATCGGTGCACCGGACTCACGGATGTTGCTGAGCAGCAACGCGACGCCGCCGCCCCGCTTCGACAGCTGCAGCGACGAGTTGATGCCGCGGGAGATCGACTCCATGTTGTCTTCGATACGGAGCAGGAAGCAGGAGACGAGCTCCCCGCGCTGCGCCTTGCCGGAGTTCAGGAAGGTGGGGGTGGCGGGTTGGAAACGACCCGCGATGATCTCCTCGACGAGGGAGATCGCGAGCTGCTCGTCACCCTGAGCGAGGCCCAGCGCGGTCATCACGACTCGGTCTTCGAAACGCTCGAGGTACCGTTTTCCGTCAAACGTCTTCAGCGTGTACGAGGTGTAGTACTTGAACGCGCCGAGAAAGGTCTGGAAGCGGAATTTCTTCGAGTACGCCAGCTTGTTGAGGTCGGTGATGAACTCGAACGAGTACTGGTCGAGCACGGCCTGCTCGTAGTATTCCTTCTCGACCAGGTAGTCGAGGCGTTCACGCAACGTGTGGAAGAACACCGTGTTCTGGTTGACGTGCTGCAGGAAGAACTCCCGCGCAGCCTCGCGGTCCTTCTCGAACTGGATTTCCCCGTTCGGGCCGTACAGGTTGAGCATGGCGTTGAGGGAGTGATAATCCATCGCCAGGCCGGGAGCCGGGTGAGCCATAGTCTTCACGGCTGTTGCTTCCAAAATGATTCCAATCCGTCGTGGACGATGCGCACATCATCCGGAGTTCCAAATACTTCGAAGCGAAACATGTGGGGCACCTTGCACTTCTGGGCGATGATGTCCCCGGCGAGGCAGTAGCCGGTGCCGAAATTCGTGTTTCCCGCGCCGATGACGCCGCGGATGAGCGAGCGGTTCTGCTCGTCGTTCAGGAACGTGATGACCTGTTTGGGCACCGCTCCCTTGCTGTCGCCGCCGCCATACGTCGGCACGACCAGCACGTAAGGTTCGCTGACCTGGAGCGGCTTGTCGCGCGCGTAGATCGGGATGCGAGCGGCCGGGCGACCCAACTTCTCAATGAAGCGGTGCGTGTTGCCCGAGGTGCTGGAGAAATATACGATATCGGTCATGGAACACCTCCTGTTGCTGAGAAGTCGGCACGCCAAACGACGCTTTTTTACGGACTGTTGCGACGCCACCCCCTGGCGCCGCGGTGCTACGCGAGGCGCTGCGCGAGTTCGTTGATCTTGTCGGGGCGGAAGCCCGACCAGTGGTCCTCGTCGGTGATAACGACGGGAGCCTGCAGGTAGCCCAGGGCCTTGACGGCTTCCAGGGCGTTCTCGTCGAGCGAGAGGTCGAGGATTTCGTATTCGATGCCCTTGTTGTCCAGGGCGCGGTAAGTCGCAGTGCACTGCACGCAGGAGGGCTTGGTGTAGACCGTGATTGCCATGGAGGGCCTTTCTCGTCGTTCAGGGATCAGTATTCAAAATCGGTTCAAACATCAGTGCTCAAAATCGGTTTTCATGTGAAATCTGAAGTTCAAGGCGTGCTGTGTGTTGAACTTCAATACTACATCTAGTGATGCTCGAAGGAAATGGCCACTACATACAGTAGTTACAAGTATGTAGTTATCCACCGACATTCCACCGGTTGTGCACAGCCCCACGGATGCGAGTCGAGCCGAATCACGCGGAATGCGGCAAAGTTATCCACAGGCAGCGCAGGGGCAGAACTCGAGCCTGTGGAAACCCTGTCGGCGTGTCGCTCGCCCTGAGGCGCGCCGCGAACGCGGTCGCCAAATCCCAGCGGTCGAAGCTGCAGGGCATGGTCGATCATGACGACGCTTACGAGAAAGCTCGTGCTCGCCGCGGACGCGTGCGACAGCACGAGCGGCCGGCCCGCGGCCGCGACCGTCGAAAGCACAAACGGGCGGTAGCGCTGATCGGGATCGGCGGAACGCCGCAACTCCCCCGAAACGTAGATGCTGCGGCGCGTTCGCACGAGTTCACCGCGGCGGATCAGGGCGTCGACGGAGTGTGAATTGAGGCCGCGTTCCCGGAGCGCGGCATAGGTGACGAGCCCGTCGAAGCGGGCGCTGACGATGTCGAGGAGTTTGGTCATACCTCACCCTGCGGGCGGCGGCAGCGAGCCGGACACGCGAGAGGGCCGGCCCCCGTGAGGAGCCGGCCCTGGTGTCGAGATGCTGTGATGCAGGTGTACTGCCGGGTTGTTACTCGGTCAGCGGGGCGAGGTTCGGGTCGTTCGCGTATGCCTCGGCCGCGTTTTCCTTGGTCACGATGACCGGGGGCAGCAGGTAGGCAGGGACGACGATCTTGCCGTTGTTGTAGGACTCGGTGTCGTTGACCTCGGGGGTGTCGCCCTTCTGGAGAACGTTGACCATCTCGATGGCCTTGTCAACGAGCACGCGGGTGTCCTTGTTGATGGTGGAGTACTGCTCGCCGGCCATGATCGACTTGACCGACTCGACCTCGGAGTCCTGCCCGGTGACGATCGGGATGTCCTTGCCGGCGGCCTTCACCGAGGTGATGATCGCACGAGCGAGGGTGTCGTTCGGGGAAAGAACGCCATCGAGCGTCTTGTCGCCGTACGTGCTGGTAAGCAGCGCGTCCATGCGGCTCTGAGCGTTCTCAGCCTTCCAGCCGGCGGTCGCCGTCTGCTTGATGTCGGTCTGGTCGGAGGCGACGACGAGGGTTCCGTCGTCGATCTTCGGCTGCAGCACGCTCATCGCGCCGCCGAAGAAGACGGCGGAGTTGGCGTCATCCGAGGAACCGGAGAACAGCTCGATGTTGTACGGGCCTTCCGGCTTCTTTGTGGCCAGTCCGTCCAGGAGCGCCTGGCCCTGGAGTTCGCCGACATTGAAGTTGTCGTAGGCGACGTAGTAGTCCACGGCCTCGGTGTTCAGGATGAGGCGGTCGTAGGCGATCACGATGGCGCCGGCGTCGCGGGCCGACTGCACCTGGGTGGCGAGCTGGCCACCGTCAGCGGCACCGATGATGATGACCTTGGCACCGTTGGTGACCATGGCCGAGATCTGGTCCTGCTGGTCCTTGACCGTGGTCGAGGCGCCGGCATACTGCACGTCGCCCTTGTAGCCGGCCTCCTTGAGGCCGTCTTCGAAGAGCCCGCCGGCGAGGACCCAGTTCTCAGAGGTCTTCGAGGGGAGGGCGACGCCGATGACCGCGTCCTGGGCGAAGCCGGCAGCAGGGCCGTCTACGCCAACGGTCTCCGTGCGGGTGGAGCAACCAGAGAGTGCCATCAAGGCCACTGCTGCGATCGCAGTTGTCGCAAGAATCTTTCGCATTGTCGATTACTTTCTGTTCGTTGTGGTTTGGTGAAGGGGAAATCTGGGCTAATTGGGGCGCGTGGCCTGCGGCCGCGCGCTCTCCGGGGTGCCCGTGTCGGGCACGACCAGGGGCGGCTCCGCCGGGAATTCGGCGGTCTTCTTCTTGCGGGTCAGGAGGCCGATGATCGAGGGACGACCCTGGCTTTTGTTCCACACGTCGACACCCACGGCCACCAGGAGCACCATGCCCTTGATGATCTGAACCCAGTCGGAGCCGACGCCCAGCAGCTGCAGGCCGTTGTTCAGCACCGCCATGACGAGCCCACCGATGATGGAGCCGACGACGGTTCCGATTCCGCCGGACACGGCCGCGCCACCGATGAACACGGCGGCGATCGCGTCGAGCTCCCAGCTGAGGCCGTCCTGCGGGCCGGAGGCCACCGAGCGGGCGACGAAAATCATGCCGGCCAGGGCCGAGAGGATCGACATGTTCATCATGACGAGGAAGTTCACCCGACGGGACTTGACCCCCGAGAGTTCGGCGGCGAGCTTGTTGCCGCCGACCGCGTAGACGTGACGGCCGAAAATCGTGTTACGAGTGACGAACGCGTAGAAGAGAACGAGCACTCCGAGGATGATTCCGGAGACCGGGAAGCTTGTGCCGACGCGGCCACCGGCGAAGAGGACGGATGCGTAGACGATGACGGCACAGAGGAGGACGACCTTCACAATGCTCACCCACAGCGGTGCGGGCGTCGAACCCATGATCTTCTGAACCCGGCGGGCACGCCATTCGGAGTAGACGACCGCGACCACGATGATGAGTCCCAGAAGCAGGGTCAGGTTGTTGTAGCCCGTGTTCGGGCCGACCTCAGGAAGGTAGCCGGAGCCGATGATCGTGAAGCCGTCAGGAACGGGGACCGTGTTGGCGTTACCGATGACCTGGTTGCCGCCGCGGAAGATGAGCATGCCGGCCAGGGTGACGATGAAGGCGGGAACCCCGACGTAGGCAACCCACGCGCCTTGCCAGGCGCCGATCAGCATTCCCACGAACAGCCCGAGCAGGATGGCCAGCGGCCACGGGAAGTTCCAGTCCCGCATCGCGGTGGCCACCACGATGCCGACGAAAGCGGCAACGGATCCGACCGACAGGTCGATGTGGCCGGCGATGATCACCATGACCATGCCGATGGCGAGGATGAGGATATAGGAGTACTGGCTGACCAGGTTGATCAGGTTGCCGGACGACAGCGTCAGTCCGTCGGTCAGGTACTGGAAGAGCAGAATGATGGCGATCAGGCTGAAGAGGATGCCGAACTGCCGCAGGTTCGAGCTGCCGCTGCCGAAGATCTTCTTCAGATCACCAAGAGCGCCTTTGCGGGTACTCGTGTCTTCACTCATATGCTCTGAACCTTCTTCCGTGCGGAGGTCATACTTTTCATCAGGGTTTCGGGATCGGCGGACTCCGCCGGGATGCAGTCGGTGATCGCACCCTCGAAGACCGTGTAGATCCGGTCGGCGAGGCCGAGGAGCTCCGGGAGCTCAGAAGAGATCAGGATGACTCCCTTGCCCTGTTCGGCGAGCTGCTGGATGATGCCGTAAATCTCGTATTTCGCGCCGACGTCGATGCCACGGGTCGGCTCGTCCAGGATCAGCAGGTCAGGGTCCGTGAACATCCACTTGGCCAGAACGACTTTCTGCTGGTTGCCGCCGGAGAGTTTGGAGACGCCCGCATTGACGCTGGGTGTCTTGATCCGCAGGCTTTTGCGGTATTCCTCGGCGATTCCGAATTCTTTGGAGTCGTTCACGACCTGCCCGGCCGAGATCTTCGAGAGCTTGGCCGAGACGACGGAACGCTTGATGTCGTCGAGCAGGTTCAGGCCGAGTGCCTTGCGGTCCTCGCTCACATAGGCGAGGCCGTGGTCGATCGCGTCGGCCACGCTTTTCAGGACGATTTCCTTTCCGTCCTTGTAGAGGTGGCCGGAAAGGAAGTTGCCGTAGGAGCGCCCGAAGATGCTCATCGCCAGTTCGGTGCGCCCGGCGCCCATCAGGCCGGCGATGCCCACGATCTCACCCTTGCGCACGTTCAGGCTGGAACCCTTCACGACCATGCGCTCGGCGACCTGCGGGTGCTGCACGGTCCAGTCACGCACCTCGAAGAAGACCTCGCCGATGTGCGGTGTGCGGTCCGGGAAACGGCTCTCCAGGCTGCGCCCGACCATGCCCCGGATGATCCGGTCTTCGTTGACTCCGTCGGCCACGACATTCAGGGTTTCGATCGTCTTGCCGTCGCGGATGATCGTGATCGAGTCTGCGACCTGTTCGATCTCGTTGAGCTTGTGGGAGATCATGATCGAGCTGATTCCCTTGCCCTTCAGCCCGCGGATCAGGTCCAGCAGATGCATGGAGTCCGATTCGTTCAGGGCCGCGGTCGGCTCATCGAGGATGAGCACCTTGACCGACTTGTTGAGGGCCTTGGCGATCTCGACCAGCTGCTGCTTGCCGACGCCGATGTTCTTGATCAGGGTGTCGGGGTCGTCCCGCAGCCCGACGCGCGCCAGCAACTCGAGCGCCGTCTTCTTGGCGGTGATCCAGTCGATTGCACCCCACTTGGTCGGCTCGTTGCCGAGGAAGATGTTCTCGGTGATGGAGAGTTCCGGAATGAGCGCAAGTTCCTGGTGGATGATGACGATGCCCGCTTCTTCGCTCGAGCGGATGTCCTTGAAGTGCACGTTCTGACCCTGGTAGATGATGTCGCCCGTGTATGTGCCGGAGGGGTAGACCCCGGAGAGCACTTTCATCAGGGTGGACTTGCCGGCACCGTTCTCGCCGCAGATCGCGTGGATCTCGCCGCGATTCACCGTGATGGAGACGTCCGACAGGGCCTTGACCCCGGGAAACTCCTTGGTGATGGACCGCATCTCAAGGATTACGTGGTCAGTGGACATCGTTGGACTCCTCACGGCCGGGGGCCGCTGCTGGTATCCCATACCGACAACGGAATGGACGCGCGAAGGATCATTCCGCTCCCGCTCAGCAGGGCGGCAGCAGACCTGCCGGGCAGGTGGAAAAGTGTGCTCACAAGCTTGACCTCAATGTCATGCGTTTGGAAAAAAGTGCTGAAAATCGAGTCCATGTGACCGATCACATTGACACTATAGACCCGGTGACAGTCCCGGTGTCAAGTTTCGTTTTGTCACGCTTGCGTAACAGGCTGTTGCTCCCCTGAGCGGGGTCGGAGGTCAGGACATTCCGGCGAGCCCAGCCGGCTCGCGGACGGTACCGGCGGGCGGCTTACCACTTCTGTAATGCTGTGCGGAAACGGGGAACTGCTCGACAATGCACTCAAGGAACTCCGGAGAGAGTCGCGGGGGAGAGCGAACCCTTCACCGGGTGATCGAGGCGAGGTCGCGCATGTGCCGAACTCAGAACGCGGGCGGTGCGGTCGAGCCGCGCACGATGAGCTCGGGAATGATCGGGTCGCTCCGCTCGATCGGTACCCCGCCGCTGAGGTTGCTGAGCAGAAGGGCGATGCACCGCCGCCCGAGTTCGGCGAAGTCCTGGCGCACTGTCGTGAGCGGTGGCCAGAAGTGTGCCGCTTCGGGAATATCGTCGTAGCCGACGATACTCATGTCGCGCGGCAGGTCGAGGCCCGCCTCCCGGCAGGCGTGCATGAACCCGAGCGCCATCAGATCATTCGACGCGAAGATGGCCGTGAAGTCCCGCCTCCGGAGCAGTTCTCGTCCGGCACGGTATCCGAAATCGGCGGTCCAGTCGCCCAGAATCGGCGCCATGGTCGGCACATCCATTTCCCACATCTCGTCGAGGAAGCCGCGCATTCGAGCCTCGGCCTCGATCCAGTCCTGGGGTCCGGCAAGGTGGTAGATGCTCCGATGGCCGAGGTCGATCAGGTGCCGCGTGGCCTGTCTGGCACCGGTCATCTGGTCGACGGACAGGGAATTGTCGAGGCGGCCGGTGGACTGCAGGGTGACGAACGGCACGTCGATGGACAGCTGTTCCAGAGCGTCGAAGACCCGCACCTGCGGCGCGATCACGACGATGCCCTCCACGGACTGGTTCATTAGGTGCTCCAGCGCCGCCTCGATCGACTCCGTGTCGACGGATGTGAGGTTCGCGGTGTTGACGTAATAGCCGGCTTCCTGGGCGGCGTCCTGGATGGCGGCGATGCTGCTCGCCGGCCCGTAGGCACTCTCCGCCGAGAGCAGGCCGATGGTGCGCGAACGCCCGCGCGACAGTGCGCGGGCCGCCCGGTTCGGCCGGTACTGCAGGTCTTCCATGACCTGCAACACCTTCGCCTTGGTGGAATCACGGATGCTGGGGTGGTCGTTGAGCACGCGCGAAACGGTCTGATGCGAGACCCCCGCGAGGCGCGCCACATCACGGATGCTCGGGGCACGCCCCTTGGGCAGATCGATAGTCACAGGAAGACCTTGTTGGCATGTGCACGGTCACAATTGTGAACGCAAATCAAGTATGCACTCCGATAAGGCTGCGCGAAGCACCTCACTGCGGACTCCTGCCGTGCCCCCTGCGAGGGGGTGACCGGGCAAACGCAGCGGATCCACGACGAATGCCGCCGCAGGCATGATGAGCCGGGCTTGATTCATCTAACAGAATATGATGCCCTGCGCGCCGACTCTCAACGCTCTACCAACCGCACGGCCACCGCCACCGTCACATTCACACCCACACCCACACCCTGCGTCGGGCCCGCCGCACCCGGTATCAAACCAATTCGACGGAGATTTTCGCGTGTAACCGCTCTCTTGGCCCATTCAGTGCCGATTTGGGCAAAATCTCCGTCGAATTCGTTCGAAGCGGAGGTGCTCTCCCTGAGCCGCGACGCCTCATCAGCCACGGCAGCCACGGCCGCCGCGGCTGTACGGACCTGTCCGCCTAGACGGCCGCGAGCGCCCGGTCGATGTCGTCGATGAGGTCGGCGACGCCTTCGATGCCCACGGACAGACGGATGATGTTGTCCGCCACTTCGAGTTCGGTGCCGCGAACCGATGCGTGGGTCATCTCGGAGGGGTAGTTGACCAGCGATTCCACGCCGCCGAGCGATTCGGCCAGCTGGAACAGCTGCGTGGCCTCGGCGAAGGAACGCGCCGCGGCCGCGCCGCCCACGAAGGAGATCGACAGCATGCCGCCGAAGCCGCTCATCTGCTTCTTCGCCAGCTCGTGGCCCGGGTGCGTCGGCAGGCCGGGGTAGTAGACCCGGTCGATCGCCGGGTGGCCCTGCAGGTGCTCGGCGATCGCCTGGGCGTTGCTGCAGTGGCGGTCCATCCGCACCGAGAGGGTCTTGATTCCGCGCACGGTGAGCCAGGCATCCATCGGGGCCGAGACGGGGCCGGCGGCGAACTGCAGGAACTGGGCCTTCTCGGCGAGCTCGTCGTCGTTGATGATCAGGGCGCCGCCGAGCACGTCGGAGTGGCCACCGAGGTACTTCGTGGTGGAATGCACGACGACGTCGGCCCCCAAGGCCAGCGGCTGCTGCAGCGCGGGCGAGGCGAACGTGTTGTCCACGATCACGGTCACGCCGAAGCGGTGGCCGATCCGGGCCAGAGCGGCGATGTCGCAGACCTTCATCAGCGGATTGCTGGGCGTCTCCACCCAGAGGATCTTCGTCTCGCCCGGGATGATGGCCTGTTCGACGGCGGCGAGGTCGCTCATCTCCACGGTGGAGTTGAGGATGCCCCAGGCACCGTGCACCCGGTTGATCAGCCGGTGCGTGCCGCCATAGACGTCGTTGCCGAGCACGATGTGGTCGCCCGGTGCGAGCAGCGCGCGCAGGATGGTGTCCTCCGCGGCGAGCCCGCTGGCGAAGGAGAGGCCGTGCTTTCCGCCCTCCAGCGCGGCCAGCAGGGTCTCAAGCACGGTGCGGGTCGGGTTGCCGCCGCGGCTGTACTCGTAGCCGCCGCGCAGGTGGCCGATGCTCTCCTGCACATACGTGGACGTCTGGTAGATGGGCGGGATCACGGCGCCGGTCGTCGGGTCGAATTCCTGCCCCGCGTGGATGGCGATGGTGTCGAAGTTTCGTGTGCGAGCCATTGATTCGTCCTTAGTCATGCTGTTCAGGCGCTCAGGTAGGTGAGCAGGTCGTGGCGGGTGATGACGCCGAGGGGTTTTCCGCCGTCTGTGACGAGGAGCGCATCGTGGCCGGCGAAGGCGGCGCGCGCGGCCGCGACGGGCTCGTTCACCCCGATCAGCGGGAGGGAGTCGCCGACGAACTCGCCGACGCGGTCGGCCAGTTTCGCTTCGCCGGAGAAGACGAGTTCCATCAGCCGGCGTTCGTCGACCGCGCCGACGACCTCGCCCATCACCACCGGGGGCTTTTCGGTGAGCACCAGCACCTGGGAGACGCTGGCCTCGGTCATGACTCCGATGGCGTCGTGCACCGTGGCGCTGGGGTGCACGTAGACGAACGGCGGCAGGGCGCCGGTCTTGGACGAGAGCAGGTCGCCGACCGTGTGCCCGGTGGGCGCGTTACTGAAACCGTAGCTGCGCATCCAGCCGTCATTGAAGATCTTGCCCAGGTAGCCGCGCCCGCCGTCGGGCAGCAGCACGACGATGGTGTTGTCGGCGCCGAGGGTTCTCGCCGCGCGCAGGGCTGCGACGACGGCCATGCCGCTCGAACCGCCGACCAGAATGCCCTCTTCGAGGGCGAGCCGGCGGGTCATCGCGAAGGAGTCGGCGTCGGAGACGGCGATCACCTCGTGCACGACCTCCGGGTCGTAGGCGCCCGGCCAGAAGTCCTCGCCCACGCCCTCGACCAGATACGGCCGGCCGGTGCCACCGGAGTACACCGAGCCCTCCGGATCGGCGCCGATGATGCGCACGCTCTCTCCCGAGACCTCGCGCAGGTACCGTCCGGTACCGGTGATGGTGCCGCCGGTGCCGACGCCCGCGACGAAGTGGGTGACCGTGCCGTCGGTGTCGCGCCAAATCTCGGGCCCGGTCGTCTCGTAGTGGCTGAGCGGGCCGTTCGGGTTGAAGTACTGGTTGGGCTTGAAAGCCCCCGGGATCTCCCGGGCCAGCCGGTCGGACACGCTGTAATAGGAGTCAGGGTGGTCGGGAGCGACGGATGTCGGGGTCACCACAATCTCCGCGCCGTAGGCCGTGAGCACGTTGCGCTTGTCTTCGCCCACCTTGTCCGGTAGCACGAACACGCACTTGTAGCCGCGTTGCTGGGCAACGAGAGCGAGGCCGACGCCCGTGTTGCCCGAGGTCGGCTCGACGATGGTGCCGCCGGGAAGCAGGAGGCCGTCCCGTTCGGCGGCATCGATGATACGCACCGCAATGCGGTCCTTCGCGGAGCCGCCCGGGTTCAGGTACTCCAGCTTGACCAGCACTGTGGCGCTGACGTCAGCCGTCACCTTGTGCAGCCTGACCAGGGGGGTGTCACCGATGAGGTCGAGAACGGTGTCGGCAATTTTCATCGAGAGTCCTTCATCGAGGGTTCTTCGTCACGGATTCGAGCCGGGTCAACTCTATCGGCGTGAGCGGAGTGGGTGCCGTGGGCGTCGGCGACGTGACCTGCTCCGAGTACAGCCGCGCGTAGACGCCATCGTCGGCGAGCAGTTCGGCGTGGGTGCCCCTCTCTACGATCCGGCCGGCGTCGACGACGAAGATGACGTCGGCGGACACGATGGTCGACAGCCGGTGCGCGATGGCGATGGTCGTACGCCCGCGGGAAGCGGTGTCCAGGGCCGCCTGAACGACGCGCTCGGAGATGGCGTCTAGGGCGCTGGTGGCCTCGTCGAGGATCAGCACCTCGGGGTCCTTGAGCAGCACCCGCGCGATGGCGATGCGCTGCTTCTCGCCGCCGGAGAGCCGGTAGCCGCGCTCCCCCACCAGGGTGTCGTAGCCGGCGGGGAAGGATGCGATCGTGTCGTGGATACTCGCCGACCGGGCCGCGGCCTCGAGCTCGGCATCCGTCGCCTCCGGTTTCGCGTAACGGAGGTTCTCGGCGATGGTCGCGTGGAAGAGGTAGGTCTCCTGGCTGACGATGCCGATGTGGGAGACGAGGGACTGCTGCTGGAGGCCCTGCACCTCGACGCCGGAGAAGAGTACCCGCCCGGCCGAGGCCTCGTAGAAGCGCGGGATCAGATAGGACACGGTGGTCTTGCCTGCCCCGGACGGGCCGACGAAGGCCGCGAACTGGCCGGGCTCGATCGTGAAGGAGACGTCGTCCAGGGTGGGACGCGATTCCGCGCCGGCATCCGGGTAGGCGAAGGTGACCCCGTCGAAGGCGACCCGGCCGACGGCCTCGCCGCGGGCCGGCACCGGAGCGGCGTCGGGGGCGTCGCGGATCGCGGGCCGAAGGTCGAGGTACTGGAAGATGCGGGCGAACAGGGCGCTCGAGGTCTGCAGGTCGAGGGCGACGCGCATCAGGCCGAGCAGCGGGAACAGCAGCCGTGACTGCACGGTCGTGAAGGCCACGATCGTGCCCGCCGTGATGTCGGTCGTTCCGCTGCCCATCAGCAGACCGGCCACGAGGTAGACGATCGCCGGGATACTGGACAGAAAGATGCTCACCGTGGCGAAGAACCATTGGCCGCTCATCTGCTGGCTGATCTGCAACTTGACCTGGTTGGCGTTCTCGTCGGCATACCGATGGATCTCGGTCTTCTGACGGGTGAAGCTTTTCGAGAGCAGGATGCCGGACACGCTCAGCGTCTCCTGCGTGATCGCCGTCATATCCGAAAGCGACTCCTGCGTCCTGGACGCGATGCGGGCCCGCACCTGGCCGACCCGGCGCTGGGCAAAGACGAGCACGGGCATCAGGATGATGGCGACGATCGCCAGCTGCCAGCTCAGCAGGAGCATCGCGACGAGCGCCGCGATCACGGTCACGGCGTTGCCGAGCAGACTGGAGATGGTGTTGGTGAGCACGCTCGCGACGCCGCCGACATCGTTCTGCAGCCTGGATTGGATGACGCCCGTCTTCGTTCGCGTGAAGAAGCTCAGTTCCATCGCCTGCAAGTGGGTGAACAGGCGCACCCGGAGGGCACCCATCACCGAGTTGCCGACCGTGGCGGTGAGCCAGGTCTGCCAGACGCCGAGCAACTGCGTCCCCAGGTAGATGGCGATCATCACCCCCACGAGCACGGCGAGACGCTGCACGTCCGGGCTGCCGCCGGGCGGGAAGAGCCCCTCGTCGAAGGCCCGCTGCACGAGCAGGGGCGGCACGACGGAGAGCGCCGCGCTGATGAATACGAGAACCACGGTGACCGTGAGCTTCGCGCGGTGCGGCGCGAACAGGCCGATGATCCGGCGAAGCAGATTCGGGATGCGCGGGGCCTCGGCGTTCTCGGCCCGCTGCGCCACGACATCCGCGCCGCTGACCCGCCCCCGTCGACCGCCGCCGCCACCGTGCATTCCACTCATGAATTCACTCTAAACTCCCGCGCGGCACACAAATGTGCCCGTTCCGGACACCGGCGGCCCGGGTGGGCGCCAGCGGCGGTACGGGCACAGTCGCTGATGCGGCTAGCCCTTCGTCGAACCGGCCAGCAGGCCGCGCACGAAGTAGCGCTGCAGGGAGAAGAACACGATCAGCGGAACCAGGATCGAGATGAACGCGCCGGCAGTGAGCAGGTGCCAGTCCTGGCCTCGGGTACCGGTGATCTCGGCCAGTAGCTTGGTCATCGGGGCCACCGCACCGTCCGCGAAGATCAGCGCCACGAGCAGGTCGTTCCAGACCCATAGGAACTGGAAGATGGCGAAGGATGCGATCGCCGGCATGGTCAGCGGCAGCACGATGCGGAAGAAGATCTGCCCGTGACCGGCGCCGTCGACCCGCGCCGCCTCGATGACGTCGGCGGGAATCTCCGACACGAAGTTGTGCAGCAGGTAGATGGCGAGCGGCAGGGCGAACATCGTGTGCGCGATCCACACCTGCGAGTAGCCGCCGGCGTCGCTGATCGAGGAGACCACCGGGAAGCCGAAGACCTCACCCAGCGAGAAGAACTGCAGGAGCGGCACGAGGGCCATCTGCAGCGGAACGATCTGCAGCGCGAATACCGCGATGAACAGCACGTTCTTGCCGCGGAAGTCGATCCAGGCGAATGCGTAGGCCGCGAGGCTGGCGATGATCAGCGGCAGCAGTGTGGCCGGCAGGGTGATCGCGATCGAGTTGATGAACGCACCGGCCAGATTCAGCTGACTGTTGCCGGCCTGGAGCACATCGCTGTAGTTATCGATGGTCAGACCCCAGTTCGAGAAGAGCGTCCACCAGCCGGTGGTGCGTACCTCCTGCGCCGGGCGGAAGGAGGAGACGAAGAGCCCGAAGGTCGGAACGGTCCAGAGCACGGCGATCACGAGCGCCGCGATCGTGGCGCCTCGGCTGGTCAACCGCTTCTTGGTGCGCTTGGCCGCCGCGAACTCCTGACGGCGCTCGCCTCGGCGAGTTTGGCTCTTGGTGTTTTTGTCGACGGGGAGCTCAACCGGAAGAATCGCGCTCATCGGATTTCCCTCTGCTTCTGAATCTGGCGGGCGTTGTAGACGACGATCGGGAGCACGAGCAGGAACAGGATCACGGCGAAGGCGGCGGACCGGCCCTGCTCGAAGTTCTTGAACTGCGTGTACATCTCGTTCGCGATGACGCTGGTGTCGTTGGCGCCTGCGGTCATGGTCCGGACGATGTCGAAGACCTTGAGGGAGGCGATAGAGATCGTCGTCAACACGACGACGAGGGCGCCGCGGATGCCAGGCACCGTGACGTTGGTGAACTTCTGCCAGGCGTTGGTGCCGTCGAGTTCGGCGGCCTCCATCTGCTCGGCAGGCACGCCCTTGATGGCGGCGGAGAGCACGACCATGGCGAATCCGGTCTGCACCCAGATCAGCACGACGATCAGGAAGACCGTGTTCCAGGGTGCGTTGGCGAGGAAGTCGACGGGCTGGCCGCCGAACCACACCACAACCTGGTTGAGCAGGCCGATCTGGTTCTGGTCGGCCGGCCGGGCCGTGTAGACGAAGCGCCAGATGATGGACGCCCCGACGAAAGAGATGGCCATGGGCATGAAGACCATGATCTTGAAGTACTTCTCGCCGCGGCTCTTGTCGATGAAGACCGCGTAGGCCAGGCCGGCGATCGTAGACACGAGCGGAGTGATGAGCACCCAGACGATCGTGTTGAGCACCGTGCGGATGGCCTCCGGCTGGGTGAACACCCAGACGAAGTTGTCGAGGCCGATGAACTCGGTTCCGCGGGAGTTCATGAACGCCTGCACCGTGGTCTGGATGGTCGGGATGATGAGTCCGACGATGAGGAGCAAGATGGCCGGAGCGAGGAAGCCGAAGAGCTGGAAGAGGTAGCCGGCGCCGGAGCGTGAGCGGTAGTCGACGATGAAGAAGACTCCGCCGAGAACGGCGGCCGCGGCGATGGCCCACCAGTACGATCCCGCGGCGAGCAGGATGAGCAGCGGGGCGGCGACGCAGACGGCGAGACGGATGACGGTGTAGCCGGTGCCCTTGCGCGGGGCTATCTCGACGAAGAACAGGATCGCGGCCACCAGGGCGACGAACGCGAGGATGATGATGGGGACTTGGACCAGGGGCGGCAAGTCAGCCAGCCAGGCAAGGAACGCCGACATATGAAACCTCTCGAGTACGACTGCGGGCTCACAGTTTGCTGGTGGGGCGGAAAACTACCGCCACGGTACACCAGCAGGGGAGTGCGGGTCGCCCCTTTTCAGGAGGACGACCCGCACGGTTGTGGTGCTGTTAGATGAGCTGGTTCCGAATTGAACTAGCTGGAGGGCCAGCCGGCTTCGATGCTGGTGAGAACCTCGTCGGTCGGGGCTCCGTTGATCCAGTTGACCATTCCCTTCCAGAAGGTGCCGGCGCCCACGGAGCCGGGCATCAGGTCGGAGGCGTCAAAGCGGAAGGTGGTCTCCGGGTCCTGAAGGATCTTGATGGCTTCCTGCAGGATGGGGCTCTTCGCGTTGGCCGGGTCAAGACCCGAGTTGGCGCTGATGACTCCACCGAGGCTCACCCGGCTATTCGCCCAGTCGTCGCTGGAGAGGTACGTCTGAACGGCCTGGGTGTCGGCGTCATCCGCGAATGCGGCGACGATCTCGCCACCACCGGTCACGGCTTGGCTGCCGGCCTCTTCGGCCGGGGTGATGAAGGCCCAGACGTCACCGTCGGGACCGACCTCTCCGCCGGCATCCGTGATGAAGCCGTCGAAGAAGGATGCCTGGTGGTGCAGCGCGCAGGTTCCTGCGGCGAGCGGCGTGGCCACGTCACCGAACGGGGTGCTGTTGATCGAGCGGACATCACCGAACGTGGCGTTGACGTTGGCAGGGTTCAGCAGGATCTCTCCGACGGAGTCGAAGGCGGCCTTGATTGCGGGGTCCGTGAACGGGATCTCGTTGGCAACCCACTTGTCGTAGGTCTCCGCTCCGGCCTGACGCAGGACGAGGTCTTCGACCCAGTCCGTGCCCGGCCAGCCGGTGGCGTCGCCCGAGCCGAATCCGGCGCACCACGGGGCGCTGCCGGTCTTCTCCTGGATAGTCTTCGTCACGGCGAGGAGTTCGTCCCAGGTCTCGGGAACTTCGACACCCCACTCGGTGAACTTAGCCGGGGAGTACCAGATGAAGCCCTTGACGCTGGCCATCAGTGGCGCGCCGTAGAACGTGTCCCCGACGGTGCCGTAGGCCTTCCAGTCCTTGGACCAGAACTCGTCGACGTTGTCTTCGACGGCCTTCGGGGCAGGCTTGAGGAAGTCGCGGCTGGCAAGGTCGGCCATCAGTCCGGGCTGCGGGAAGATCGCGATGTCGGGAGCACTGCCACCCTGGGCGCGGATGGCGATCTGAGCCTCGAACTCCTTCGACGCCTCGTACTGGATGTCGATGTTGTTCTCTTCTTCCCAGGCAGCCCAGGACTTCTCGAGGAGCTTGGCCTCGGTGTCACCGATGGTGCCGTAGACGGAGACGACGCCGTCGCCTTCAGCTCCGGAGTCGGTGTTCGTGCTGCCGGGGCCACCGGAACAGCCGGCCAAGGTCAGACCGGCGATCGCCGCAATGGCGATGGGTGCTGTGATTCGGCGGTGGAATGACCGCATTTTTCCTCCTCGTTGAGTTTGATGAAGATGCGCCGGGGATATCCCCGGACAAACACCCAGGTGCTGCAGGAACAGCTTGTGTGCCGAAAACGATCAGATAAGGAACCGGTTCCACACCACAAGTTACGGTACGCGGGGCCGAATCGCAAGACCAGATTTGTCACGGAATGGCAAAGATCGCACTCCCGCCACGACACCTTCGAAAGTTCGTTCCGCGGGACGTGTCGCATTCCGGCGGATATAGTGGAACCGGTTCCAGCGGGCCTGCCAGAGCTGTACAGTGTTGGAAACGGGTCCAAGGGCGGAGGCTGGAATGAGCGCAATTGCGGATGTCGCACGCCTCGCCGGCGTCGCGAAGGCCACAGCCTCCCGTGCCCTGAGCGGTCGTGGCTATGTGTCGGAGCAGACCCGGATCAAGGTCATCGCCGCAGCCAGGGAGATCGGTTACGTCGCTTCACCCAACGCGGCCAGCCTCGTCACCGGCCGAACCAAGAGCATCGGCGTGATCATCCCGTTCATCAGCCGCTGGTTTTTCTCCGAGGTTCTGGAAAGCATGGAACAGGCGCTGCTGGACGCGGGATATGACATGACCCTCTACAACCTGCCGGCACCCTCACCCGAACGGGAGCGGGTCTTCGAGTACTTCCTCGCGCGCAAACGCTTCGACGGAGTGATCTCAGTCGGTGTGGCGCTCAGCGATGAGGAGGTCACCCTGCTGCACCGTCTGGGCCGCCCGCTGGTCGGAATCGGCGGACCCATCCGCGGCGTGGACACGATCGCCATCGACGACGTTGCCGCGGCCCGGCTCGCCACCGAGCACCTGCTCAGCCTGGGGCACACGGACATCGTGCACATCGGCGGCAGCAAAGAAGACGAGATGGACTTCCAGGTGCACAGCAACCGGCTCACCGGTTTCTACGCCGCCATGAGCGCCGCCGGCCTGCCCACCGAACGCTCGGGCCTGTTCTACGCCTGCGAGTTCACGATGCCGGGCGGCTACGAGGTGGGCCTCGCCGTGTTCGGCGACCCGCGCACCCGCCCCACCGCGGTCTTCGCCGCGAGCGACGAGATCGCGATCGGTTTGATCGTCGCCGCCAGGGAACTGGGCATCCAGGTGCCGGCCGACCTGTCCGTGATCGGCATCGACGGACATCCGTATGCCGATATGTTCCGTCTGACCACTCTCGAGCAGCACCCGCGCACACAGGGCCGGCTCGCGGTGCAGGCCCTCCTGACGGAATTGGAGAACCCCACTCAGCACGGCGACGAGGATCACCTGACCCGGCTGCCCACGAACCTGGTCATCCGCTCGAGCACCAGCGGCCCACGGCTCACCCACGGGGGCTGACACCGTGCGTCGGGCCTGACGGAACGGGCATAACGACAGAAGGCGCCGCATCCGATGGATGCGACGCCTTCTCTGTGTGGACGGCTTGCGCCGTCACGCCTCGAAGTAGAGAACCCCTCGCGGGGCCCCGACTACTTGAGGACGGCGGTGGCGCCGGCAGCTTCGAGAGCAGCCTTGCCCTTTTCAGCGGCTTCCTTGGAAACGCCTTCGAGGACGGCCTTCGGCGCGCCATCGACGACGGCCTTGGCCTCGCCGAGGCCCAGGCTGGTGAGCTCGCGCACAACCTTGATGACCTGGATCTTCTTGTCGCCGACAGCCTCGAGGATGACGTCGAAAGCGGACTGCTCTTCGACCTCTTCAACGGGGGCGGCGGGACCGGCAGCGCCGGCAGCGGCGACCGGTGCAGCGGCGGTGACCTCGAAGGTCTCCTCGAACGCCTTGACGAACTCGGAGAGTTCGATGAGGGTGAGGCCCTTGAACTGTTCGAGCAATTCCTCGGTGGAAAGCTTTGCCATGATTTTTCTCCCTATAGTTTCTTAGTTACTCACCGCGATGCCAGGCAGATGCCTAGTTCGCGGACTCCTGCTTCTCACGCAGCGCGTCGATGGTGCGAACAGCCTTCGACAGCGGTGCGTTGAACAGATATGCGGCTCCGAACAGCGAGGCCTTGAATGCGCCGGCCAGCTTGGCCAGCAGCACTTCGCGGGACTCGAGGTCGGCGAGCTTGCCTACCTCTGCGGCGGTGAGCGGGTTACCGTCGAAGTAACCACCCTTCACTACCAGGAGAGGGTTTGCCTTGGTGAAGGCACGCAGGGTCTTCGCAACGGCGACAGGGTCTCCGTGAACGAATGCGATTGCGGACGGACCGACAAGCTCGTCGTCAAACGACGTGATGCCGGCGTTGTTCGCCGCAATCTTGGTCAGCGTGTTCTTCACCACGGCGTACGTGGCGTCCGCACTGATGGAAACGCGCAGCGACTTGAGCTGCGCAACAGTGAGACCGCGGTACTCGGTGAGCAGAACGGCGGTCGAGCTCTGGAATTTCTCCGTAAGCTCGGCGACCGTTGCTTCCTTGTTCGCCATGGCGCTCCTCTTGGTTTCATGTGCCGGTAGCCCGGGGAGCAGACATGAAAAAAGCTCCGGCGCAGGCGCCGGAGCTGGGAACGCATTCCGGAAGAATGCAATCTGACTTCGAATCCTGCGCGGGCCGTTCACGTGAATGAACCTTCGATTGCCAGTGCATTTCTACACGGCAATAACCGGCGGTCTTTGGCTTTCGCCCACGATACGGGACGGAGGAGGCCGGTGCAAATCGGCATCCATTCACTGCATTCCCGAACCCGCCTCCCGCTGCCCGCTGCCCGCCTCCGACTCCGACTCCTGAACCCGACCCTGAACCAATTCGACGGAGATTTTGCCCGAAATGGCCGGTTTCGGGTTCAAAACCTTGTTCTGGAGCAAAATCTCCGTCGAATTCGCATGGCGGACCGGGCAGACCACGCACCGGCGCGGGACGGGGTCAGGTGAGCGCGACGGGGAGGGAGACGCGGAAGCACGTGAAACCGGGGCGGCTCTCGACCTCGATCTCGCCCTGGTGCGCGGCCACGACCGCGTGGGCGATGGCCAGGCCGAGGCCCGTGCTGCCCGTTCCCCGGTAGCGCGTGCTGTCGCCGCGGGTGAAACGCTCGAACAGTGTGGCCCGGAGGTTCTCGGGAATGCCGGGGCCGTCATCCGTCACTGTCACGATGACGCGGTCGTTCTGGCGAGCGAGGGCCACGTCGACCGTGGTCTCGGGGGGCGTGTGGATACGCGCGTTGGCGAGCAGGTTGGCGAACACCTGGTGCAGCCGCGCGGCATCACCGACGATTTCCACCGGCTCGTCGGGCAGCTCCAGGCCCAGCATCCGTCCCGGGCCGGCGGCGTGGGCGTCGCTGACGACGTCCACGATCAGGCTGGTCAGGTTGACCGGGCCGCTGACCAGCTCCCGGCCTTCGTCGAGACGGGCGAGGAGCAGCAGGTCTTCGACCAGGCCGGTCATCCGTACCGATTCCGACTCGATCCGCCCCAGGGAATGCAGCGCGTCCGGCGGCAGTTCCTGGTCGGAGCGGCGGGTGAGTTCGGCGTAGCCGCGGATCGACGCCAGCGGCGTGCGCAGCTCGTGGCTGGCGTCGGCGACGAACTGGCGCACCTTGCGCTCACTGGCCTGACGTGTTTCGAGCGCCACGTCCACGTGGTCGAGCATGCGGTTCAGCGCCGATCCCACCCGGCCGACCTCGGTGCGGGGGTCGGTGTCGGCGGCCGGTACCCGGTCGACGAGCGAGACCTCCCCACGGTCCAGGGGGAGCTCGGACACCCGCGCCGCCGTCTCGGTCACGCGCACCAACGGGCGCAGGGCGAGCCGCACGATCCAGGTGGCCAGAATCGCGACGATGAGGATGCCGACCAGGGAGACCACCGCAATGATGATGCCCAGCTGGGTGACCGTGTTCTGCACCCCGGAGAGCGGCAGGCCCACCAGGTAAAGGGTGCCGTTGCGGGTCGTGTCGGCCCTGACCCGGTAGCTGCCGGCGTCTTCGCCGAGATGCACCGTCACCGCGGTCGATTCCCGCATCTGTTCGGCCAGCAACTGCACCTGCTCACCGGTCAGCTTGGCGATCTCGCCGCTCTCCTCCTCCGTGAAGCCGGCCGTGACGGTCGAGCCGTCGTAGACCAGGGCCAGCGTTCCAGGCTGCTGGGCCGGACCGGACAGGATCATCTGCGCCGTCGGTGTGAAGAATGCCCCGTTGCCGCCCTCGTCGTCCGCATCCCGGCGCACGTCGATCACGGCGCCTGACCGGTCCGACGCGCTTTGCAGCTGCTGGTCGAGGCCGTCGATCAGGGAGGCACGGAGAATGGCGACGCTGACCATCCCGATACCGATGCTGACCAGGGCGAGGAGGCCGACGACGGCGAGAACCAGCCGCCGGCGCAGGGTCCACGGCGCGCGTCGCCGGCGAGCGCCCGGCTCGCGGGGAGAATTCGGGGTCACGAAGCGGTCTTCAACATATAGCCGGCGCCGCGCACCGTGTGGATCATCGGCACGCGGCCGGCGTCGACCTTCTTGCGCAGATAGGAGATGTAGATCTCGACGACGGAGGACTTGCCGCCGAAGTCATAGCTCCACACCCGGTCGAGGATCTGGGCCTTGCTGAGCACCCGCCGGGGGTTGCGCATCAGGAAGCGCAACAGTTCGAATTCGGTGGCGGTCAGCTCGATCGCGTCTCCCCCGCGGAACACCTCGTAGCTGTCCTCGTCAAGGGTGAGGTCGCCGACCGAAATGCGGGGATCCAGGGAGTCGGCCACGGTGAGGGTGGACCGACGGATGAGCCCGCGGAGCCGGGCGACGACCTCTTCAAGGCTGAACGGTTTGGTGACGTAGTCGTCGCCGCCAGCCGTCAGCCCCTTGAGCCGGTCGTCGAGGGAGTCCTTGGCCGTGAGGAAGAGCACGGGCGTCTCGTGGCCGTCCGACCGCACGCGTTGCAACACCTGCAGGCCGTCGATGTCGGGCAGCATGATGTCGAGCACGATCGCATCCGGCCGGAATTCGCGGGCGATCGTGAGCGCCTGACGCCCCCCGCCGGCCGTGCGCACCTCCCAGCCCTCATAGCGCAGCGCCATCTGGAGCAGATCGGTCAGCGTGGGTTCGTCGTCGACCACGAGCACCCGGATGGCGCTGCCGTCCGCCCTGGTCAGGCGCGGTGCGCGGACCGCTCGCTCATTCTCGCTAGTGCTCATGATTACCAGTATCCGAGTGTTGGCTATGAATCGGCTATGCGCAGTCTTGGTCTCTGCTGTGACGCGAAACCGTCATCCGTCCGCCGTCGCCCCGCAGCCATAGCGCGACGGCTGATGCCGCCCGGCGTGGGCAGGCCCGGCGAACAGGCACAATGGAACAGTGACGAACCAGCTGCTCTCCCTGTTCGATGAGGAGGTGCATCCGTCGCCCGTCGACGCCCGGCCGGTGGCGCCCCTGGTCGCCGCGGCGCACCTCCGGCGCATCGTTGCCGATTCCACCGACCGGGTGACCTGGCTGCGGGCCCGCGCCCAGGGGATCACGGCCACGGATGTCGCCAAGCTCGCCACCCCGAAATCGCTGCACACCGCCGTCTACGAAAAGCTCAACGGCAGCAGCTTCAACGGCAACAGCTTCACGGACCACGGGCGCGCCCGGGAGCCCGAGATCGCGGCCTGGGTGCTCGGCCGCTACGGCATCGAGCCCAGCACGGCCCTGTTCCACGCGGCCCACCACCGGCGGCACCTGGCCACCCCCGACGGCGTCGGCACCGGTTCAGGCCAGGGTGCCGGCGGCCTTGAACTGGCCGAGATCAAGACGACGAGCAAGGCCTGGCGCAGCATCCCGCGCTCGTACCTGCGTCAGGTGTGGTGGCAGCAGTACGTGCTCGGCGCCGAACGCACCCTGCTCGTCTGGGAACAGCACCAGGACTTCGTCCCCGTGAATGCCGAGCCCGAGTGCCGGTGGATCGACCGTGACGAAGACCAGATCGCGATCCTGGTGGGGTACGCCAACAACCTGATCGCCTTGCTCAACCAGCAGACCACCTCGGGTCCACCGCCCGCGCAGGCCTGACCGGTCGTCCACGGGTCGTCCACCGGTGTCGCAGCGCGCGGATGCCCGCGGGAAAGCCGCTTGCCGGGTGTCGCAGGCGGCTTTCCCCTCGGCGTCACGCCACTACTGATCGAGCAAGTTCGCGCCGCTTCGGGTGCGGTACGACTTTTTCAGATGAGCCGGGCGGAGTGCTGAGTACTGGCTCGGTGGGGGGATGAACCGAACCCAAGAGAGACCGGATGCGGGAAACCAGGGACTCTTCCACACACCGGGGTCGGTCCCCCTTTATGTGGACAGACTATGCGCCTGGCCCCCCTTCCAGCCAGACCTCGCCGCCACCAGATTCGGCCTCTTGCACCCCCAATTCGAGGCACACCGGGATGTGCCGGTTTGTCCCGGTTGTGCCCCGGCGACGCGCAACCCACGAGAGAATGGGCAGATGGGAAACGCCACGAATCACTCACCGACCATGCGCGCCCTCGTGATCGACCGCCCCGGCCCGGCCGACGAGCTGCACCTGGCCGAGGTGGACGCCCCGATCGCGATTTTCGATGAACTCCTGGTGCGGGTCGTCGCCGCCGGAGTCAACCCGATCGATGCCAAAACCAGGGCCGGCAGCGGCGTCACGAAGGCCATCCCCGCCTACCCGGCCGTGCTCGGACTCGATTTCAGCGGCGTCGTGGTCAGCGCGCCCTACGAGGCGTTCCCGCTGCAGCCCGGCGACGCGGTCTTCGGCATCGCCCGCGTGCCCCGCACCCCCGGCAGCTACGCCGAGCTGGTGACCGTCTCCAGCCTGAACGTCACCCGCAAGCCCGTGCGACTCAGCCACGTCGAGGCGGCCGCCGTACCGGTGGCGGCACTCACCGCGTGGGGCATGGTCGTGGACCTGGCCGCGGCGGCTCCCGGGCAACGGATGCTCATCCACGCCGGCAGCGGCGGGGTCGGCCATTTCGCCGTTCAGTTTGCCAAGGCCTTCGGCGCCCACGTGACCGCGACCGGGTCGACCCGCAACCTTGATTTCCTACGAGAGCTCGGCGCCGACGCCGTCATCGACCACACCCAGACCCGGTTCGACGAGGTGCTCTCCGGGCTGGACGCGGTGATCGACCTGGTCGGCAATGTTCACGACAACACCGGCACTCGGTCGCTCGGCGTGCTGCGCCCCGGCGGAATCCTGGTGAACGCGCCGACCGGAAGCTGGCCGACCATGGCGGAGGAGGCCGCGGCCGCGGGCATCCGTGCCACCGGATTCAAGGTGGCGCCCTCCGGGCACACCCTCGACGTCATCACCGAACTCATCGACGACGGCGCCGTTCGGGTGCACGTGGACCGGGTGTTCCCCCTCGCAGACGGCGCGGCGGCGCACCGCCTGATCGAGGAGGGACACACACGCGGCAAGATCGTGCTGCGGGTGACGGATGACCCGACCGGCTCCTCTGCGGACTCCGCCTCTGCCTCTGCCTTTGCCTCTGCCTCTGCCTCGACCGCTGCCGACTCCGACTCTGCCGGGCCTCGCTCGTGAGCGGCGACGGCCCGTCCCTCGTCTGGTTCCGCGACGACCTGCGCCTCGCGGACAACCCGGCCCTGCAGGCCGCCCTCGAACGCGGCAAGCCGATCGTGGCCGTGTACGTGCTGGACGAGGAGTCCCCTGCGGTCCGGCCACTCGGTGGCGCGGCCCGGTGGTGGCTTCACGGGAGCGTGACAGCGCTGGCCGACTCGCTGGAACGCCTGGGCGGCCGGTTGACGCTGCGCCGGGGGCCGGCCGAGGACATGATCATGGCGCTCGCGGCATCCGTCGGTGCCGACGCCGTATTCTGGAACCGTCGCTACGGCGCCGCCGAGCGCGAGGTGGACACCCGGATCAAGTCGGGCCTCACCGCGGCCGGAACGGAGGCCCGCAGCTTTGCCGGAGCGCTCCTGTTCGAGCCGTGGACGATCCAGACCGGCCAGGGGGGCACCTACTCGGTGTTCACCCCCTTCTGGCGGGCGTGCACGGCCGGCCCGCCGCCGCGCGCACCCTACCCCGCACCCGAGTCGATCCCCGGCTTCCCCGGAGAGATCCCCTCCGACGCGCTCGACGACTGGGGCCTCCTGCCGACCCGGCCCGACTGGGCGGCCGGGCTGCGGGGCGCCTGGCAGCCCGGCGAGGACTCCGCCCACCGCCTGCTCGAGACCTTCTTGAGCGAGTCCCTCACCCGGTACGGCGACGAGCGCGACGAGCCGGCCCAGGCGGTCACCTCGCGTCTGTCGCCGCACCTGCGCTGGGGCGAGATCAGTCCATTCCAGATCTGGCATGCAACCGAGCGGGCCCGGATCGGCCTCACCGGGCCCGCCCAGGCCAGTGCGACCCGATTCCTCACCGAGATCGGCTGGCGGGAGTTCAGCTACCACGTGCTGTTCACCAACCCCACCCTCGCCACCGTCAACCTGCGGCCCGAATTCGACGCTTTCCCCTGGCCGAAACTTGACCAGCGCGTGCTCGAAGCCTGGCAGCGCGGCCGCACCGGGATCTCGCTCGTCGACGCCGGCATGCGCGAACTCTGGCGCACCGGCAGCATGCACAACCGAGTGCGCATGGTGACGGCATCGTTCCTGATCAAGAACCTGCTGATCGACTGGCGGCTCGGAGAGCAGTGGTTCTGGGATACCCTCGTCGACGCCGACGCCGCGAGCAACCCGTTCGGCTGGCAGTGGGTGGCCGGGTCCGGCGCCGACGCCGCCCCCTTCTTCCGGGTCTTCAACCCGGAGCTGCAGGCGAAGAAGTTCGATCCAAACGCGGAGTACATCCGTCAGAACGTGCCGGAATACGGCACGGATGCCTACCCGGCCCCGATCGTCGACCTCGGCGAGACGAGACGGGCGGCCCTCGCCGCCTACGAACAGATCAAGGGGATGAAGGAGCAGTCGATCGCGGCCCGCGCGGCCGGGGCGGAGGGCACCGGTTAGAGCGCCCGCTCCAGCACGAAGTCGTCCTCGTACCGTTCGCCCACCAGGAAGCGCTTCTCGCCGACCGTGACGAACCCGTTCTTCTCGTAGAAGCGAATGGCCCGCGCGTTCTCCTGGTTCACGCCCAGCCAGCTGCCGGCCGCGCCCCGCGCCCGGGCGGCGTCCAGGGTCGCGTTCATCAAGGCCGCCGCCACCCCGCGGCCGTGCGTCTCGACGCGCAGGTAGCACTTGCTCAGTTCCGCCGTGGGTCGGATCGTGGCCGCCGCCCGCGCATCGTCATCTGCCGGCTCGGCGAATACGAGCATCGTGTAGCCGAGCATGACCCCGGCCTCCCCGGCCACTTCGGCCACCTCGGCCACTTCGGCATCCACGTCCTCCTCGGCCACTTCGGCCACGAGAATCAGCCGGTCCGGGTCGGCCAGGTAGGCGTCGAAGTTGCCCTCCGCGAGCACGTCACGCAGGAACGCGGCGATGGCCTCGGCCGAGGTGTGTGGCGGGCAGGCGAGCGCGAAGGTGGCGACGGCCAGCTCGGCCAGCGCCGCGGCATCCGTCGCCGTCGCCGTGCGAATCTCGATCACTGATCCAGCTTATCGACGCCCCCACCAGCCCACCACTGCACGCGAGAGCGCGCACGATGCCCCATCAGTAGTGCTGAACGGGCTGAGTGCGCGCTTTCGCGGCCAGGGGCTACAGGTAACGGGCGTACGCTCCCACGGTCAGGAACGTCGGGAACTCGGGCTCGAGCGCGCATGCCCGGAACACCTCGAGCGCGTCGTCGAACCGGTCTCCGGGCGTGCGCTCGAGTGCCTCGTACACGTCGACGAGCTGTTCCTCGACCCAGGTTCCGTCGATCCGGATGCCCTCGGCGGTGATCGAGCCCAGGTGGATCCACTGCCAGATCTGTGAGCGGGAGATTTCCGCGGTCGCGGCGTCCTCCATCAGGTTGTCGATGGCCGCCGCGCCGACGCCGCGCAGCCAGGACTCGATGTAGCGCAACCCGATCGTGAGGTTGTCGTGAACGCCGGCCTCGGTGATCTGCCCGCCGACGGACTCCACGTCGAGCAGCTGGGCGGCCGTGACGCTCACCTCGGCGCGGGTGCGGTGCAGCTGGTTCGGCTGGTCGCCGAGCACGCGGTCGAACTCGGCCTGGGCCGTCGGGATGAGGTCCGGGTGCGCCACCCAGGTGCCGTCGAAGCCGTCGGTGGCCTCGCGCTTCTTATCGGCGGCCACCGCCTCGAGGGCACGCCGGGTCACCTCCGGGTCGCGCCGGTTCGGGATGAACGCGCTCATTCCGCCGACGGCATACGCACCGCGCCGGTGGCAGGTCGACACCAGCAGCTCGGTGTAGGCGCGCATGAAGGGCACGGTCATCGTGATCTGCTTGCGGTCGGGGAAGACGAACCGGCTCCCGCGGGTGCGGAACGTCTTGATGATGCTGAAGATGTAGTCCCAACGTCCGGCGTTCAGGCCTGCGCAATGGTCACGCAGCTCGTAGAGGATCTCCTCCATCTCGAAGGCGGCCTGGATCGTCTCGATCAGCACGGTGGCACGGATGGTGCCGTACTCGATGCCGAGGCGGTCCTCCGAGTGACTGAAGATATCGTCCCAGAGACGGGCCTCGACGTGGCTCTCGAGCTTCGGCACGTAGAAGTACGGTCCGCTGCCGCCCTCGATCAGGTGCTGCGCGTTGTGGAAGAAGTACAGCCCGAAGTCGACGAGGCTGCCGGACGCGTTCGTCCGGCGGTTCGCGCGGTCGACGAACGTCAGGTTCTTCTCCACCAGCTGCCAGCCGCGCGGGCGCATCACGATGGTGGGCGTGGCGCCGGTGGCGTCGCCGGTGACGGCGTATTGCTTGCCCTCCGGGCTGGTGAAGCTCAGCTGACCGCGCACCTGGTCGAACAGGGTCAGCTGGCCCTCGACGACGTTCGCCCAGGTGGGGCTGGTGGCGTCTTCCTGGTCGGCCAGCCAGACCTTCGCGCCCGAGTTCAGCGCGTTGATGGCCATCTTGCGGTCGGTCGGCCCGGTGATCTCCACCCGGCGGTCCACCAGCCCGGGACCCGCGCCGGCAGCCGTCCAGGTAAGGTCACGACGGATGTGCGCGGTCTCGGTGAGGAATCCCGGGTCGCGCCCGTTGGAGGCATCCACGCGCTTGCGCAGTCGAGTCGCCAGCAAGTCCTGCCGCGTACCGGCGAACCGGTCGTGCAGCTCGGCCAGGAATACCAGCGCCTCCGGCGTGAGGATCTCCTCGTAGCGCGGACCGAGATCGCCGGTGATCTCGAGGTGCGGTTCGATGGTGGCAAAACTGTCGGTATTCGTGGTCAGACTGGCGGCCTGGACCTGGTCGGATGTCGCCAGGGGCGGGGTGTTCATGGGCTGAGCTCCTTCGGAAGTTGAGCGGGGAGTGCTGCGTGACTGGCGCCGCCTGGGGAGAGCGCCATTGCTTGCCTGATTCCCACTGTGGACCAGGGGACCCGGTCACGCCGTCGCCGGCATAACAGAAGAACAGCATTTTTTCTGGCTACGAGAAGTTATCCCCGGAGTATGTGAGCATGGGGCATGGTCACCGTCGATCCCGCCTTCCGCTCCTCCCTGTCCGCGGCTCCTCCCGAGGAGGCAGGGCTCGATGCGCTCACCCTGGGGCGGCGCATCCGTGAACTGCGCACGAACCGGCGCATGACTCTTGACGCCCTTGCGGCCGCCATCGACCGGGCACCCTCTCAGGTGTCGATGATCGAGAACGGCAAGCGCGAGCCGCGCCTGTCGATGCTGCGCACCATCGCGACCGCGCTCGGCACCACGGTCGACGACCTGTTGAAAACGGATGCCCCGTCCGAGCGGGCGGCGCTGGAAATAGCCGTCGAGCGCGCTCAGCGGGGCCCCGTGTTCACCGCCCTCGGACTGCCGCATATCCGCGTTGGCCGGGGAACGAGCGACGAAACATTGCAGACACTGCTCAGCCTGCACAACGAGATCCTGCGCCTGCACCGGGAGCGGGCGGCGACCCCGGAGGAGGCCCGGCGAGCGAACGTGGAGCTGCGAGCCACCATGCGGGCCCGGGACAATTACTTCCCCGAGCTCGAGGCACAGGCGCAGCGCCTGCTCGCCGCGGTCGGCCACACCGGCGGGCCGGTTTCCCACCAGGTGGTGGCCGACATGGCGACCCATCTCGGCTACTCGCTGCACTACGTGGGCGACCTTCCGAACTCGACCCGCTCGGTGACGGACAAGCGCAACCGGCGCATCTACCTGCCCACCGAGCAGTCGGCGTCCCGCGACTCCCGCTCCCCCATTCTGCAAGCGTTCGCCACCCTGCTCTGCGAACACGAGGAGCCCGGAAACTATGCGGAATTTCTGTCTCAGCGGGTGGAGACCAACTATCTGACCGCGGCCATCCTGCTGCCCGAAAAAGACACCGTGAAACTCCTCACCGAGGCGAAGAACCTGCGACGTATCTCGATGGAGGATCTGCGGGACGCCTTCGCGGTGTCCTATGAGACGGCGGCGCACCGGTTCACGAACCTCGCCACCGCGCGGCTCGACATCCCGGTGCACTTCATGAAGGTGCACGAGTCCGGCACCATGATCAAGGCGTACGAAAACGATTCGGTGCGCTTCCCGAGCGACGCGCTCGGCGCGGTCGAGGGCTCGACGGTCTGCCGCAACTGGACCGCGCGCACCGTCTTCCACGTCGCCGACCGGTTCAGCCCCTGGTACCAGTACACCGACACCCCGAGCGGTACCTTCTGGTGCACCTCGCGCATCGAGAAGGCCAAAGAGGGCGACTACTCCGTCAGTGTGGGCGTGCCGTTCACGCACGTGAAGTGGTTCCGCGGCCGCGAAACCAACAACCGGGCCGTGTCCACCTGTCCCGACGAGTCGTGCTGCCGCCGCGCGCCCGAGGAGCTCTCGGAGCGCTGGTCCGGGCAGTCCTGGCCGGCCGCGCGCACGCCCACCAGCCTGCTCGCGGCCCTGCCCACGGGCACCTTTCCCGGCGTCGACCAGACCGAGGTGTTCCAGTTCCTGGAGTCGCACGCGCCGGTGAGATGAGAGCGGGGCGGGCGCATGGCCGACGGGGACCGCGCCTGAGATGATGAACGAGTAGCAGAGCCGCGCCGAACAAAGGACGATCCGTGGGCACGACCATTTTCGAGCGGGCCAGGCCCGCCGCATCCGTCATCGCGGGCGCCCTCGCCGACACCCGCTCCGCGCCGTTCTGGCTGGACGACGTGTCTCCGCAGACCGGCTACCCGACCCTCACGGCCGACCTCGACTGTGATCTCGCCATCGTCGGCGGCGGCTACCTCGGACTCTGGACCGCCGTGCTCGCTCAGCAGGAGAACCCGGGCGCTCGCCTGGTGCTGCTCGAGGCGCGCACGATCGGCTGGGCTGCGTCGGGCCGCAACGGCGGTTTCTGCGAGGCCAGCCTGACCCACGGCGAGGAGAACGGCCGACGCCGCTGGCCGACGGAGATCGACCGGCTCACCGAACTCGGCCTCAAGAACCTCGACGAGATCGAGCGGGCCGTCACCGAGCTCGGGCTGAACTGCGACTTCGAGCGCACCGGCGCCATCGACCTGGCCGTCGAGGAGCACCAGGTCGACTGGCTGCGCGAGGAACCGACCGGAACCGACAGCGTGTTCCTGGATGCCGCGGCCCTGCGCGCCGAGGTCGGCTCGCCCACGTACCTGGCCGGCATCTGGCACAAGCGAAGCAACGCGCTCGTGCACCCGGGTAAGCTGGCCACCGAGCTCGCCCGGGTCGCCACCGAACTCGGGGTCGAGATCTTCGAACACACCCCGGTGAAGAACCTGGACACGCAGGGACTCACGCCGGCGCAGGGCACCCGGCTCCGCACCGAGTCGGGTGTGGTGCGGGCGACGAAGACCGCGCTGGCGACCAACGTGTTCCCTTCGCTGCTGGCCCGCAACCGCCTGTCCACGGTGCCGGTCTACGATTACGTGCTGATGACCGAGCCGCTGTCGCCCGATCAGCTCACCGCCATCGGCTGGCAAAAGCGGCAGGGGCTGAGCGATCTGGCCAACCAGTTCCACTACTACCGGTTGAGCGCCGACAACCGCATTCTCTTCGGCGGCTACGACGCGATCTACCACTACGGAGCCCGGGTGCGGAGCGGCTACGAGAACCGGCCGGAAAGCTTCCAACGACTGGCCGGCCACTTCTTCACCACATTTCCGCAGCTGGCCGGGCTGCGCTTCAGCCACCAGTGGGCCGGCGCCATCGACACGTCGACCCAGTTCTGCGCGTTCTATGGCACGGCCCGCGGCGGACGGATCAGCTACGCCGCCGGGTTCACCGGCCTGGGCGTGGCCGCGACGCACTTCGCGGCGAAGGTCATGCTCGACCAACTGGCGGAGCGCAGGACCGAGCGCACGCAGCTGGAGATGGTGCGCGGGCGGCCACTCCCGTTCCCACCGGAGCCCCTCGCTTCGATGGGCATCCAGACCACGCGTTGGTCACTCGACCGCGCCGACCACAACCGAGGCCGCCGCAACATCATCCTGAAGACGCTCGACGCGCTGGGCCTCGGCTTCGACTCGTAGGGCTCGATAGCGCTCGGCGCGCTCGGGGCGCTCGGCGGCCCGAACGAATTCGACGGAGATTTTGCTCAAAACGGTTTAAACCACGCTGGGAAAGCGCTCCATCCTCAAAATCTCCGTCGAATTGGTTCGACGGGCGGGGTGGGTGAGCCGCGGCATCCGTGGGCCCGAGGCAACGGATGCCGCGGCGCGGCTCAGGCCTCCCGGGTGATCTCCATCGTGACGAAGAGGTCCGAGCCGCTGGTGCCCGCGCACACGCCGCGCAGCTCACGAACTGGTCGGCCGAACTGACCGGCAGCATCCGCGCCTCGTTGTCGGACGCACCGACCTCGCCCGGGTAGCGGTAGCCGGTGACGTGGCGGTTCCGCAGCCGGTCCACGAGGCCTCCCCGGTTCAGGTCGGAACGGCGCTGATCGGGAGGTAGCGGTCGCCGATGGCCTCAGAGTCCGTGCTGGTGGCCTCCTGCACGATGTCCATCTGATTCGACAGGTCGTTCAGGATGTCCATGATCGGCCGGTATTCCAGCTGGCCGCGGATCTGACCCAGCACCCGTTGCGATCCTCGGTCACACCGACGCGGTCGGTGCGCGGTTCCATCTCGCGCAGGCATTGTTCCGCCCGCGAGATGAACAAGGCCACCGACCGCGGAAACAGCCGGCCTCGTAGGCCCCCGACGGAGCGCCGGATGGTCGTCCCCGAAGGCCCGCTGGCCTCGGTCAACGACCGGGTTGGCCAGCAACCGTGCGGTCATGTCCCCCTGCTCCAGGCTGCGGCCCAGGTTGCAGAAGTGCCACGCCTCGTCGCGGCTGACGCCGGACTCGACCGTGGGCCGCTCCTCCTGCTCGATCACGCGGGCACCGCGGCCAGCGGGACGGGCCGTGAGCGAGGTGAGCTCGGGGAACACCTCATCCCCGGCGCGGGGCGCGCCCCGTCCAGCGCGTCCAGCTGCTCAGCCCGCAAGACTGTGGTCCGCCATAGCCCTCGACGAGGTCAACCATGCTGGGCTCGTAGCGGCCCGGTGTTGCCGGAATCTTTTCCCCACAAGACACCACGGTTGTATGCAACAGTGCCCCCCCGATTCAGGGTTCAACTCAGAGGAATATGGCATACTGAGCACCGGGATTCGAGGAGATTGCATACAGTAAAACCCACTGGATCGAGTTCGGAACGGAGGGATGAGTCGTGAAGACCTTCCTCCCCTCCTGGCAATCCCCCGGCAAACCTCATTGCTCTCCCGCCCCGTCGGCCCCGGCGTCGGCCGACGATGAGCCCGTTCCCTCCGACGGATTCCGCGCCACGGCCCTGCTCGACGCGCGCGGTCTGCAGATTACCGAGAGCACCCAGACGGGTGCCCCGGTGCTGGCCACGGGCATCTCCCTCTCGGTGGCGCGGGGTGAGGTCATCGGACTGGTCGGTGTCACCGGTTCCGGGGCACGCGAGATCGCTCTGGCCATCGCGGGCCGGCTGCCCGAACCGGCGGTGGTCGCGGCCGGCTCCATCCTGATCGACGGCATCGAGCTCGTCGGGGCATCGCGGCGCGCCCTCAACCGGCTGCGCGACACGAAAATCTCTCTCATTTCCCCTGCCGCGCCGACGGGCCTGGCCCCGGACCAGGTCATCGGCCGCCAGCTCGCCCGAACCCTGCGCCGGACAGGGGGTCTGTCCCGAACGGATGCCGCCCGGCGTGCGTTGGAACTCCTCGAGAAGGTCGGGCTGCCGGATCCGCAGGCGACGTCGCTGGTGGTTCCGACCCAGCTCGAACCGACCGCGCTGCTCCAGGTGACGATCGCGGCCGCGCTCTCACAGCACCCGGACATCCTGATCCTGGACGAGCCGACGCGCGCCGTCGAGGCTGCGGGCGAGCCCTCCGCACTGGAGCTCTGCCGCGGGTTCCTCCAGGAGTTCGGACTGTCGATCATCGTGGTCTCCCGGAACCTCGGCCTGGCGGCCGCCACCTGCGACCGAGTGACGGTCGTGGAAGCGGGACGGGTCGTCGAGCAGGCTTCGGCGGCCGAGATCCTCGCTTCACCGCGGCATCCGCACACCCACAGTCTGCTCGAGGCGGCCCGCTCCGCGCGCGGCTGACCGGTTCCGGTTAGGCCGGTTCCGTCCCCGATCCGGACCGACCCGGCGACACCGCGTTGCGCGCTGCGAGGATGTGCGAGCGCATGGCGACCTCGGCCCAGAGTGCGTCTCCCGACCATAGCGCCGTGAGGATGTCGCGGTGGTGGTGGTTGCTGCCGGCCCGGAAGGCGGCGGCGTCGCGGCGGAAGAGCGAGGCCATCATCGGGGCGCGGCCGACGGACGCGGCCAGGGCCATCAGCTGAGTGACGCCCGACGCGGCCACGATGATGCGGTGGAATTCGGCGTTGAGCACGCCCAGCCGGCCGATGCCCTCGGCGTCGGTTGCGCGCACGAACTCCTCCATGGCGTCAATCAGGATGGCCAGCCGGTCGAGGTCGGCCGGCTCGATCCGCACCGCCGCGAGGCCCGCCGCCCTGCTTTCGAGAGCCGCGCGAAGAAAATACGTCTCGCAGATCTGCTCGGTGGTCCATTCCACGACCGTGGCGCCCCGGTTCGGCACGAACTCCACCAGGCCGGCCTCGTCGAGCCGGCGCAGCGCCTCGCGCACGGGGGTGCGGCTGACGCCGAGTTCCTGGGCCAGCGCCGTCTCCCGCAGCGTGGCCCTGGCGGGCAATTCCCCCGAGAGGATGCGCGCACGCAGGTTCGCGAACACGGTCTGTCCCCCCGTCACCCCCACTGTGCCCCTCCCCCATCGATCGGCCCGACGGCCAATCTGCTTGACACTATGTCACATCGCGGCCTCAGGAGAACGCGTTCAGGCCGGTCAGGGCCCGCCCGAGCACGAGCTGGTGGATTTCGTCGGTGCCCTCATAGGTGCGCACCGATTCCAGGTTCGCCAGGTGGCGCATCACCGGGAATTCGCTGGTAATGCCGTCGCCGCCGAGGATGACGCGGGCCTCGCGGGCGATCTGGATCGCCTCGCGCACGCTGTTGAGCTTGCCGATGCTGATCTGGGTGGGGGTCAGCGTGCCGCGCTCCTTGAGCCGACCGAGGTGCAGGGCCAGCAGCACCCCCTTCTCGTATTCCACGAGCATGTCGGCGAGCTTGGCCTGGATCAACTGGGTGGCCCCGATCGGTTTGCCGAACACCTCACGGGTCTTCGCGCGCAGGATGGCGGCGTCGAGGCAGCTGCGGGCGGCGCCCATGGCCCCCCAGACGATGCCGAAGCGCGCCTCGTTGAGGCAGCCGAACGGCCCGGACAGCCCAGCGGCGCCGGGCAGGATCGCATCGAATGGCACCTGCACGGCGTCCAGGTGCACATCGCACTGGATCGACGCACGCATCGAAAGCTTCTTGCCGATGGGGGTGGCGGTGAAACCGATACTGTCGGTCGGAACCAGGAAGCCGCGCACACCGGCATCCGTTTGGGCCCAGACGATCGCGACGTCGGCGATGCTGGCCAGGCCGATCCAGCGTTTGGCACCCTCGATCACCCAGCCGTCGGCGCCCCGGGTGGCGGTGGTCGCCATCGCGGCCGGGTCGCTGCCGCCGGTCGGTTCGGTCAACGCGAAGCAGCCCACGAGCTGGCCGGCGGCCATGCCCGGCAGCCAGCGCTGCTTCTGCTCCGCAGACCCATACTTGTGGATGGCCGACATCGCCAGCGAGCCCTGCACCGAGACGAAGGTGCGCCAGCCGCTGTCAGCGGCCTCCAGCTCGAGGCAGACCAGCCCGTAGCTCACCGCCCCCGCGCCGGCGCAGCCGTACCCGGTGAGGTGCATGCCGAGGAACCCGGCCACCCCGAGTTCAGGGATCAGCTCGGCCCGGAAGTGCTTCTCCTCGAAGTCGTCCTCGATGGTCGGCAGGATGCGGTTGGTCGCGAAAGCGCGCGCCGCGCGCGCCCAGACGATCTCCTCCGGCTCGAGCAGGGCATCGAGGTCGAAGACGGTGTCGACCAGCGGGCTGGGCACAAGCGGGGTGGGGCGGCCTGCGGCGGTCACGAGAGTCCTTCGGGGGTCGGCGGAACACGAGCGAGATCTGTGGCTGGTACGGGGGCTGGTACGGGGGCTCGCCCTGGGGCAGCGGTCGGGGACGGGGCGAGCCAGTCGGCGCCCTCGTGCTCGCCCAGCCGCGGCGGGGACAGGCGGTAGGCGGCCGGACGGCCGGCGAGGTGGATGGGGTTGGCAACCTGGCGGCTGGTGCGGCCGGCCGCACCCAGTTCCACCACCGGGTCGAGCCCCAGCGCGGCGGCGAAGGCGAACGCCTCGTCGAGGGTGTTGACCTGGCCGGCCGGCACACCGGCATCCGTCAGAACGCCCACCCAGTGCGCCGCGGGCTCGGGCCGGAGCCGGTCCTCAATCAACTTTTTCAGCACCGTGCGGTGCCGCACCCGGTCGGCGTTACCGCGGAACCGGTCGTCGTCGGCCAGGGCGGGAGCCCCGAGCAATCGCACCAGGGTGCGGAACTGGCGATCGTTGCCCACCGCGATCACCAGCGGCCGGTCGGCGGCGTCGAACAGCTCGTACGGCGCGATGCTCGGGTGCGCATTGCCCATCCGGGTCGGTGACTGCCCGGTCGCGAGGGTGCCCGCGGCCTGGTTGGTCAGTGCGGAGAGCAGGGTGGTCAGCAGATCCACCTCCACCCGGTGGCCGGCGGTCCCGCTCGCGTCGGTCGCGTCACGCGCACGCAGGGCGAGTAGGATGCCGCTGACCGCGTTGAGCCCGGAGAGCACGTCCACGAGGGCCACCCCCACCTTGCTCGGCTCTTCGTCTGGGCGACCGGTGACGCTCATCAGCCCGCCGACAGCCTGTACGAGCAGGTCGTAGCCGGGCAGGCGGGCGCCGGCCCCCGCGCCGAAGCCCGTGATCGAGCAGTAGACCAGGCTCGGATTGACGGCCCGCAGCTGCTCGAAGCCCAGAGCAAACCGGTCCATCACGCCGGGCCGGAAGTTCTCCACCACGACGTCGGCGGTCTCGGCGAGTCGCCGGGCCACGGCCAGTCCCGCATCGGTGCCGAGGTCGCAGATGACGCTGCGCTTGTTGCGGTTCACCGACCCGAAGTAGGTGGAGTCCCCCTGCGCGTCGACCGGCGGCAGCCACTGCCGGGTGTCGTCGCCGGCCGGGCTCTCGATCTTGATCACGTCAGCGCCGAAGTCGGCCAGCATCATGGTGGCGTAGGGGCCGGCCAGTACCCGGGAGAAATCCGCGACCCGAAGGCCCGCCAACGGCTGCCCGGTTGCGTCCTGCGGCACGACCCACCTCTGTCCCCGTCGACTCGGACCACGGGACTCCGCCAGTGGCCGCTCTGACTCCGATCCTACCGGGCCGGTCGTGACCCGGAGGCAGGAACTGCGAACGGGAACTCTCGGTGAAAGTTGGATCCATCGGTTCCGTGCGTTTGCTCGCGCACAGCACTATGGTGAGCACATTCTCGCTCTCCGGCTCGATCGGAAAGGTTCCCATGTCATCACACGCGTCATCCCAGAGGAAAGGGCTCGGCGACGCCGAGCACCTCGAGGCCCTCGGCTACGAAGACACCTTCCATCGTTCGATGTCGCTCTGGGGCAATTTCGCCCTTGGCTTCACCTACCTCTCGCCACTCGTCGGCGTCTACTCGCTGTTCGCCCTGGCCCTGAGCACGGGCGGGCCACCCTCGATCTTCTGGCTGGTGATCGTGGGCACCGGCCAGCTGCTGGTGGCACTGGTCTTCGGCGAGGTGGTGTCCCAGTACCCGATCGCGGGCGGTATCTACCCGTGGACACGTCGTCTCTGGGGCAAGAGGTACGCATGGATGACCGCCTGGGTCTACGTCTGGGCGATGCTCGTCACAATCACCGCCGTCGCGGAATTCGGCAGCGGGTTCCTCGCCAGCCTGATCAACGCGCCCGTCACCAAAGAGGTCACGCTCGGGCTCTCGGTGCTCTTTCTCGTCGTGGCCTTCGCGTTCAACTTCTCCGGCACGAAGATGCTGGCCCGCGCGGCCCGGATCGGACTCGCTGCCGAATTGATCGGCGTGATCGGTCTCGGCCTCTACCTACTCCTTTTCCAGCGCAAGCAGGAGTTCAGCGTCTTCTTCGACACCCTGGGCGTCGAGGGTGACGGCAGTTACGCCGCCGCGTTCCTCGGGGCCGCGCTTGCCGGACTGTTCCTGTTCTACGGCTTCGAAGCCTGCGGCGACGTGGCCGAGGAGGTGCCCGACCCGGCCAGAGGTATCCCCCGGGCCATGATACTCACCATCCTGGTCGGCGGCGTCTCCGCCCTGTTCTCGTTCGGCGGGTACGTCCTGGCCGCGCCGGACCTGCAGGCCGTGGTCGACGGGACAGACATCGACCCGATCCCCGCGATCCTGGACGCGACCCTCGGCACGGTCGGTGCCACGCTGTTCCTCATAGTGGCGATCACGGCCTTCCTGTCCTGCGTGCTCAGCCTGCAGGCCGCGGCCAGCCGCCTGATCTTCTCTTTCGCACGAGACGGGATGGTCCCCGGCAAGACCTGGCTGGGCCAGGTGTCCCCGCGCACGGCAGTGCCGGTCAACGCACTGATCGTCGCGTCCACGATCCCGCTGTTGCTCTGCGTTCTGATCTACCTGGGCGGCAGCACGATCCTGACCCAGATCACGGCCTTCGCGGTGCTCGGCATCTATGTCGCGTTCCAGGCCGTGGTTCTGGCCGCGCTCCGCCAGCGGTTCAAGGGGTGGCGTCCGGCCGGGCCGTTCAGCCTGGGACCTCTCGGGTTCATCGTGAACATCTTTGCCCTGGCCTACGGGATCTCCGCCATGATCCTGCTGGCGCGGCCGGGCACGACCGGGGTGTTCCTCGACGACTGGATCGTGCTGATCGGTTTGGCTGTAGTGATGGGCAGCGGCCTGCTCTACCTCTTCATCGCGAAGCCGCACACCACCTCGCACCAGCCGGAGGGCGACGCGATCGCGGTCGCCGCGATGCTTCGCGCGCACCCGCAGAACACCGATCGGGACGACCCCGCACGCAGAGACGCACGCCCCACGATGGCCAGCGAGTGAGCATCCGTTAACGAGGGAAGGGCCCAGTCTTTCGACGGGCCCTTCCTGGTGCAGCCGGGCTGCGGTGGAACTGACTAGATGCTGTTCACATCGAGAGCGATGCCGGGGCCGAACGTGGTCGAAACGGCACCCTTCATGATGTAGCGGCCCTTGGAGGAGCTGGGCTTGAGGCGAACGATCTCCTCGAGAGCGGCGCTGATATTCTCATTCAGCTGCTCGGCGGTGAAGGACACCTTGCCGACGACGAACTGCACGTTGGCGTGCTTGTCGACGCGGAACGCGATCTTTCCGCCCTTGATGTCGGACACGGCGCGCGCGACGTCAGGCGTCACGGTTCCGGTCTTCGGATTCGGCATGAGGCCGCGCGGGCCGAGAACCTTACCGAGACGACCGACCTTGCCCATGAGCTCCGGGGTCGAGACGGCGGAGTCGAACGAGGTGTAGCCGGCGGCCACCTTCTCGATGAGCTCGTCGCCACCGACCTCGTCGGCACCGGCCGCGATCGCCGCTTCGGCCGCGGGGCCCGTTGCGAAGACGATGACGCGGGCGGTGCGACCGGTGCCGTGAGGAAGAATCACGGTACCGCGAACCATCTGGTCAGCCTTGCGAGGGTCGACGCCGAGCTTGAGGGCGACCTCGACGGTCGAGTTGAAGTTCGAGGAGCCGGTCTCCCGGGCCAGGGTGACGGCCTCGGACGGGGTGTAGAGCTTGTCTGCGTCGATCTTCTCGGCCGCGGCCCGGTAGGCCTTTGACTTCTGTGCCATGTTGAATCTCCTGTAAAACGAAATTGAGAGTGTGGTGCGAGCCTGGCTGGCTCTTCCACGTACTGCTTGTGGCGGGATGCCTGGGGGAGGTGGTTAGGCCTCGACCGTGATGCCCATGGAGCGGGCGGTGCCGGCGATGATCTTCGACGCTGCGTCGAGGTCGTTCGCGTTGAGGTCAACCATCTTGGCCTCGGCGATCTCGCGGACCTGGGCCTGGGTGAGCTTCGCAACCTTGACGGTGTGCGGGGTTCCACTGCCCTTGGCGACGCCGGCCGCCTTCTTGATGAGTTCCGCCGCCGGCGGGGTCTTCAGGATGAAAGTGAATGAACGGTCGTCGTAGACGGTGATTTCCACCGGGATGACGTTGCCGCGCTGGGATTCCGTCTGAGCGTTGTACGCCTTGCAGAATTCCATGATGTTGACGCCGTGCTGACCCAGCGCCGGCCCGATGGGCGGTGCGGGGTTGGCGGCGCCGGCCTTGATCTGAAGCTTGATCAGACCGGTTACCTTCTTCTTCGGTGCCATTATTCTTCCTTACTTTGTAATGACGAGCAGCCAGGGGCCGCTCTCCCGGTGGCCCGGACGGGCCCCGGTGAACTTGAATCCGTGGGGAGGGTGTTCAGACCCTTTAGAGCTTGGTGACCTGGTCGAAGCTGAGCTCGACCGGGGTTTCGCGCTCGAAGAGGGAAACCAGCACGATGAGCTTGCCGCTTTCCGCCTTGATCTCGCTGATCGATCCGGGCAGGCCCGCGAACGAGCCTTCCTTGATCGTGATCGTCTCGCCGATCTCGTAGTCGATCTCGGCAGGGAGGGCGCGGGTCGGGACCTTGCCGCCGTGTCCGCCGGTCTTGGCGGTGGGGACGTCCTGGATCTCGACGAGGCTCTTCAGCATGCCGAAGGCTTCCTCGAAGCGAAGCGGCGTGGGGTTGTGCGCGTTGCCGACGAATCCGGTGACGCCGGGCGTGTGACGCACCACGGACCAGCTGTCTTCGTTGAGGTCCATGCGAACGAGCACGTAGCCAGGGATGCGCACGCGGGTGACCATCTTGCGCTGGCCGTTCTTGATCTCGACGACGTCTTCCATCGGAACCTCGACCTGGTAGATGAAATCTTCCATGGCCATCGACTGCTTGCGGTTCTCGATGTTCGACTTCACGCGGCGTTCGAAGCCGGCATAGGAATGAATGACGAACCACTTGCCGGGCTGGAAGCGCAGTTCCTTACGGAATTCTTCGTAGGGGTCTTCGGGGGTCTCGTCCTCGGCGGTCTCGGCATCGACATCCGTTGCCTCTTCAGCCTCGACTGCCACTTCGTCTTCGTCTTCCACGGCCTCGACGGCGGCCTCGGCCTCGACGGCGGAATCGATGTCGAGGGCCTCGTCGACGAGATCGTCGGCGTCGGGGTCAACGGGCTCGGCCAACGCGTCGAGCGCGGCGTCGAGGTTGACTTCGACGCCCATGCTCGGGTCGAACACGTGCACGGCGACCTGCTCGGCAGCCTCTACGGAGTCTTCTTCAGCGGCGAGGGTGTTGCCGTCCTGCGCCTCGTCCTCGGTGGAGGACTGCTCGGCGGCGGTGGCCCAGTCGACATCGTCGTGATTCGTGTCAGTCACTAAATTTCAATCCTTTTCTATTGCATGGGCACGAAACCGTGACCCAAACAGCGTTTGCCCTGAATTCTGCAGTGACTCTTCTTCACTGATGCGTGGCTGCGGCCGCTGGGTGCGGATGCGGCACCGGAAACTGTCTACCCGCCCGGCGTTCCGAACACGTACGTGACGGCGAGCGCGAACACCCAGTCGAAGGCGGAAACGATGGCCATCATGATGACAACGAATACCAGCACCACACCCGTGTAGCTGAGGAGTTCTTTGCGGGTGGGGGTGACGACTTTGCGGAGCTCCGCCATGACCTGCTTGATGAACAGGGACATCCGAGCGAAAGGACCGCGCTTGGAATCGAGCGCAAGTTTCGCGTTTGCGACGATTTCCTCACTGGGTTCGTCGACAACTTTTCGGGCCACCTGATTACACCTTTCATGTGCCGACGGAATGCCACCGACTTGCAGGGCGGACAGGACTCGAACCTGCAACCTGCGGTTTTGGAGACCGCTGCTCTACCAATTGAGCCACCACCCTATGGAACGAAATTCAGACTACCTCGATACACTCGGACCCCGGAATGAACCGACAAGCGGGCGCAAAAAAGCATGGCAGAATTGAATTACCTCATCGAGTCTAGGTCACCCGGGGGCCACTGTAAAGCCGAGACAGCCCCAGCAGAACGAGGCAGCCCCGTATGCTCGAAGCGTGGCCCACGAATCCAAGCGCATCTCTACCCGAATCGGCTCCATTGCGGAGTCCGCGACCCTCAAGGTGGACGGCAAGGCGAAGGCCCTGCAGGCCGCCGGCCGGCCGGTCATCAGTTTCGCCGCGGGCGAGCCTGATTTCCCCACCCCGGAGCACATCGTCGAAGCCGCCCTACTGGCAGTCCGCGACCCGAAGAACCACCGGTACACTCCGGCGGCCGGGCTGCCCGACCTGCGCGAGGCCATTGCGGCCAAAACGCTCCGTGACAGCGGCTTGGCGATTTCGCCCAGCCAGGTGGTCGTCACCAACGGCGGCAAGCAGGCCGTCTACCAGGCTTTCGCCACGCTGCTCGACCCGGGCGATGAGGTGCTCGTGCCCACGCCGTACTGGACCACCTACCCGGAGTCGATCCGGCTGGCCGGCGGCGTGCAGGTCGACGTCTTCGCCGGCAGTGACCAGAGCTACCTCGTCACCGTCGAGCAGCTCGAGGCGGCGCGCACGCCGCGCACCAAGGTGCTGCTGTTCGTGTCGCCGTCCAACCCAACCGGAGCCGTCTACTCCCCCGAGCAGACGAAGGCCATCGGCGAGTGGGCCGAGGAACACGGCCTCTGGATCGTCAGCGACGAGATCTACCAGAACCTCACGTATGACGGCGTGCGTGCGATCTCGATCGTCGAGGCCGTCCCCGCGCTGGCCGACCGCACCATCCTGGTCAACGGCGTCGCCAAGACCTACGCGATGACCGGCTGGCGGCTCGGCTGGATGGTCGGCCCGCAGGACGCGATGAAGGCCGCCGCCAACCTGCAGTCGCACCTGTCGTCGAACGTGTCGAACATCTCCCAGCGCGCCGGCATCGCCGCACTCAACGGCCCTCAGGATGCCGCGATCGCCATGCGGGATGCCTTCGACCGCCGCCGACAGGTCATCGTCGCCGAGCTGAACACGATCCCCGGCATCGTCACGCCGACGCCGCAGGGGGCGTTCTACGTCTACCCCGACGTCACCGGCCTGCTCGGACGCACCTGGGGCGGCGTCACCCCGACCACCTCCCTGGAGTTGGCCGATCTTATCCTGGACCAGGCCGAGGTGGCCGTCGTGCCCGGCGAGGCGTTCGGCCCCAGCGGCTACCTGCGCTTCTCCTACGCGCTCGGCGACGCGGCCCTGCTCGAGGGCGTGCAGCGCCTCCAGCGGCTGTTCGCCTAGCGCAGCGCGCCAAACGGCTCGCCGGTGAACCGACAGCTTTGGGGGGGGTCAGAAGCCCTCCTGCCCCCCCACTTCCTGTCGGTTCGGCCGGGGCTGTGGACAATCTCCGGCACCCTGTCCACGCTCGAGCGCCGCACCGCCATCCTGCGACGGATGCCACCCGGCGCCTTCCTCAGTCATCACACCGCCGCCCTGATCGTCGGCATTCCGCTGCCGTTCTCGCTCTCCGAGCGGGTGGAGGTGCACATCGGCGTCGAAGGTCCGCGTCATCGTCGTCACGCATGGATTACTTCGCCCCACCAGGAGGGAGCCCTGGCAGGGCGCATAGCCGCGCACCTGGGCCGTCGTGGCTGGACGGGTCAGCTTCGCCACCGAAACGCCGACGCTTCCACCGAGAGGCCGGGCATGGGACTCTTTTCTCATGAAACTTTCTCCCTCGGCCGTGTGCGTGAGCGACCTGCACAAGTCCTACGGAGGCTTTGAGGCGATTCGTGGGATCAGCTTCAATATCGAGGCCGGTGAGACCTTCGCCCTCCTCGGCCCGAACGGGGCCGGGAAAAGCACCGCGATCGAGATCCACGAGGGCTACCGCGACCGCACCGCGGGCGAGGTGAGCGCGCTCGGCGTCGACCCGCAGCGCGGCGGCCTCGCCTGGAAGTCGCGCCTCGGCATCGTGCTGCAGTCCACCGGGGAAAGCGGCAACGTCACCGTCACCGAGCAGCTCACCCACTTCGCCGGCCTCTACCCGCAGCCGCGCCGCGTCGACGTGGCACTGGGCATCATCGGCCGGCCGGAACTCCTGTTCCTGGACGAGCCCACCACGGGCTTCGACCCCGAGGCACGGCACCAATTCTGGGACCTCGTGCGCCGGCTCAAGGCCGACGGCACGACCATCCTGCTCACCACCCACTACCTCGACGAGGCCGCGCAACTGGGCGACCGGGCCGGCGTGATCAACGACGGGCTCCTGATCGACATCGGCGCCATCAACGAGATCGGCGGGGCGGATGCGTGGGTGCCGCTCGTGCGCTGGCGGGAACCGTCCGGGGTGCTCCGGGAAAAACGCACACCGGAACCGGCGCGCCTCGTGGCCGAGCTCGTGGCGGCATCCGGTGCCGAGCCGGCCGAGCTTGAGGTGATCCGGCCCAGTTTGGAGGACATTTACCTCGGCCTGGTGCGCGGCAACCGGGCGCCGAGCGACGACGCCGACGCCGACGCCGACGCCGACGCCGACGCCGACGCGAAGTCGGTGGACCTCCTCGATGACGACACGGAGTTGCTCGCATGAGCACCGTCGACACCGGCACCGGCACAACGACGACCGCCACGGCTTCAGCGCCGCGACCGAGCATCGGGCTGGTCACGGTGCTGCGGGTGGGCTTCTCCCGGGCCGGCTCCGAGACCCGGATGTATTTCCGTACCACGGACAGCGTGTTCTTCACCTTCCTGTTCCCGTTCATCATGCTGGCCATCTTCACGGCCGCGTTCGGCTCCTCCGGCAAAATCGGCACTGCGCCGGACGGCACCGGCGGCATCAGCGTCGGCGCCTACTACCTGCCCGGAATGCTCGCCGCGGGCATGCTGCTCTCGGGGGTGCAGAACCTCGCCGTGGACATCGCCGGGGAGAAGGGCGACGGTACGCTCAAACGGCTCGGGGGCACCCCGCTCTCGCCACTCGGTTACTTCATCGGCAAGACCGGGCAGGTGTTGGTTACCGGCATCTTCCAGGCGGCGCTGCTGATCCTGGTGGCCCGCGTCCTGCTCGGCATCGACCTGCCATCCGACCCCGCGAAATTGCTGACCTTCGGCTGGGTGTTCCTGCTCGGGATCATCACGAGCGCCTTCCTCGGCATCGCGCTTTCCGCCCTGCCGCGCTCCGGCAAGAGCGCCACCGCAGTGGTCATCCCCATCGCGCTGATCCTGCAGTTCATCTCCGGCGTCTACCTGCAGTTCTACCTGCTGCCCGACTGGATGCAGAACGCGGCCAGCGTATTCCCACTGAAGTGGATGGCGCAGGGCATGCGCGGAGTGTTCCTGCCCGACAGCTTCGCGAACCTTGAGCAGAGCGGTTCCTGGGACTTTCCGCTGATCGCGCTGAGCCTGCTCATCTGGCTGGTGGTGGGGCTCGTGCTCAGCCGGGTCACGTTTCGCTGGATCCGCAAGGACACCTAGGAGCGTGAGTCCTGAACGGCTTGTTGTGTCGCTCCCGGAAGGTCAGAGCTGACCGCACCGCGTGGACACTGTTCATCACAGGATGAGCACCGGGCCCGGCGTCGAACCAATTCGACGGAGATTTTGGGCCAAACACCCGTTTTTGAGCCCAAACGCGCTGTTCAGAGTGAAATCTCCGTCGAATTCGTTCGGGACGAGTTGCGGCAGGACCCAGACTCGACCGACATGGCGTTTGCAGCGCACGTCCGTCCCGCGTCGCGGTCCACTGCGCGCCTGCGTCGGCCTCCAGAACAACCGCCTCGGAACCCCGAGCCGCGAACCCCCATCGCCCGCAGCCATCAGGGCTCACTCACCGAACGACACCCGGCATTGTCGGCTCGGGCCACCGCGAGCACACTGGCAGCATGACCGACGCACCCGAGAGCCAGACGACGCCGTCGGCCGCGGGGCCCGGCACTCCCCCCTCCGACGGGAGCAACGACTTCTTCGCCGCAATCCGTTCCACGGGGATCGTGCGCGGGAGCGACCGCTGGCTGGCCGGCGTCTGCGGCGGAGTCGCACTGCGAGCTGGGCTGAACCCCACGCTGGTGCGAGTTGTGACCATCGCGCTGGGCGTCCTCGGCGGTCCGGTTCTCTTCACGTACGCGGTCGGCTGGGCTCTCCTGCCCGACCCGATCGGTCGCATCCATGCCGAACAGGCCGTTCGCGGCGTCTTCCCGCCCGTCATGATCGGGATCATCGCGCTGGTGGGCATCAGCTTCGCCTCCTACACGCGCAGCCTGTGGTGGCAGAGCCCGGCGGCCGTGCTGCCCGACTGGCTGGCGACCACACTCGCGGTGGGCTGGAGCGTCGGGGTGACGATCGGGCTCATCTGGCTGGTGTTCTTCCTGGCCCGACGCACCACGGCGTCGGTCGGCGGGTACCCGCACAGCACCGCCGCGGAAGGCATCGGGGCCGGTGTCGCTTTCGGGGCGATGCAGCCCGCCGAAGCAGCGGGCAGCTCCGGGACAGCCGGCACAGCCGGCGGCGCCGTCACCGTCGGCGGCCCTGCCGCGCCACCACCCGGACGCGGCTCCTGGCGCGACCTTCGCCCCGGGGCCGGCTTCAGCGCGATCGTGCTCGGGTCGGCATTGCTCTGCGGCGCGGTCGCCGCCGGTGTGTGGTCGGGCGGCAACTGGTCGGATGCCGCGCTGGTGCTGGGCCTGGCCGTCACGCTGGGGGTGCTGGCCGTTGGCATCATCGTGTCGGGCATTCGCGGAAAGCAGAGCGGCGCCCTGGGTGGGTTCGCCTTCCTCGCGGCGGTGGCCCTGGTGCTGCTGGGCCTATTCCCGAGCGGCACCGCGTTCTTCCTGGTCGGCATCCCGGTCTGGACGGTCAGCGCCGATGCCGACGCTGCTCCCCCGGGGTATGCCGTGCTCTCCGGCCGGGCCACCATCGATCTCACCGCCCTCAACGCGGCGAGCGTGGAGGACCGCACGATCGATATCTGGATGGGCGTGGGCGTCACCGAGCTGATCCTGCCCCGCGGACGGGCCGTGCTGGTGGAGACGAATGCGCTGGCCGGCGGGATCGACTACGTCGGCGGCTCGGTCGCCGTGCAGCAGGGCGGCGCCTTCTACTCTGACTCGCGTACCTTCAACGACGACGGCACCGGCACCGTGGCCCGCGTCCGCGTCTGGACGGTGCTCGGCCAGGTCACCGTCGTCGGCCCCTCGCGTCTGGAACCCTGATGACCACGACCCCCGACCCGAACCAGCCGCCGAACGAGCCGCCGAACCCGCCGTTCGCCCGGCCGCTCGACGATCAGCCCACGGATGCCGTCACGTCCGTGACGGCATCACCTGACCCCGCGCCCGCCGAGCCCGAGGGCCATGGGGAGAGCGGTCACGAGGTGGAGGTTGAGACCACCCGTGCAGCCCCGGCTCACACGGTCGCCTATCCGAGCCCCATCCCCGACTACGCGATGGAGCCCTCCGTCGAGCCGCCAGCGACGGCACCGGCGTTTCTCGCCTCGGACCCGCCGTTTCCGGTCGCGCCGGTGCCGACGGCCCGCGCCGCGGCCCCGACCGCCGCCGCCGCCGAACCGGCGTACCCCGAGGCATCCGTGCGACCCCTCCGCCGCCCCCTGTTCAGCACGATCGTCTGGGGAGTGATCCTGCTCGCCCTGGCCGGCTACGTGCTGCTCGGGGTGCTGGTGCCTGCTCCCGCCGATCCCACGCTCTGGCTGCTCGGCGGCGTGATCGTGATCGGACTCCTGCTCATCGTGGTCGGCATCATCGCCGCGCTCCGCCGCGCCGGCTGATGCCCCCGCCCACGCTCACACCCCGGTCTGACGGCTTCAGGCCCGCGAGAGCGGCGCGGGCCGCGCTAGGCGTCGAGGCCGACGAGCACGGGCTCGGGCTGCAGGATCACGCCGAACTCGGACTGCACGCGAGCCTCCACCAGCCGGGCGAGCTGCGCGATCTCGTCGGCGGTGGCCCCGCCAGTGTTGGTCAGCGCAAGGGTGTGCTTGCTGGAGATCGCGGCGCGGGAGCCCGGCAGCCGGAAGCCGCGCGAGATCCCGGAGTGCTCGATCAGCCAGGCGGCGCTCAGCTTCACGAGCGGCACGGACCGCTCCCCGGGGATCGGTCCGACGCCGGCATACTCGTCGAGCGGGATCACCCGGTCGGGCAGTTCCTGCTCGCCGAACGGCCAGCGGGGCACGGCGTCCGGCAACGTGCGCGAAAACGCCAGCGACACGATCGGATTGGTGAAGAAGGAGCCGGCGCTGCGGGTGTCGGCGTCATTCGGGTCGAGCACCATGCCCTTCCCGGCGCGCAGGGCCAGGACGGCGCCCCGCAGCTGCGCGAGCGGCACCCGGTCGCCCAGCTGCACGCCGAGTGCGGTCGCGAGCTGCGGGTAGGACACCGGCCGGCTGAGCGCGCCGCCGAGAACGGATGCCTCGCTCTGCGTGTCGTGCAGGTTCAATTCGACCGCGATCACCAGACCGCGGAGCCCCTGTTTCAGAGCCGAGGTGCGGTAGCCCAGTTCGAGCTCGCCAGCCTCCATCCGTCGCCGTTCGCCACTGTCGTAGTCGAGGAAGTCGATGGCAGCCAGGCTGTTGCCGAGTTCCTGGCCGTAGGCGCCGATGTTCTGAACCGGGGAGGCCCCGGTCGAACCGGGGATGCCGGAGAGTGCCTCGATACCGGACCAGCCCTGCGCCACGGTGTAGGCCACCAGCTCGTCCCAGGGCTCGCCGGACTGCACTCGCAGCACCAGCCGGTCCGGGTGATCAGACGGCGAAGGGGACGCGGGAGAGGAAGCCGAGACAACGTCCACCCCGCGGGTCAGCACCCGGATCACCGTACCGTCGAAGCCCTCGTCGGCCACGATCGTGTTCGATCCGCCGCCGAGCAGCAGCCACTCATCGCCCGAGGCCCACACGATCAGGGTCTGGTCGACAAGGTCCTGCTCGGTGGCGGGCGACACCATCCGGGCGGCAGGGCCGCCGACGCCCATGGTGGTCAGGTCGGCAAAGGTCGGCGCGGAGGCAGCGGGGCTCGTCATCGGGAACGACCACTCAGACCAGGCGCACGCGTGCCTGCGCCTTGCCCAGCACAGTCACCTCGCCCGACGACACGATGAGGTCGATGCGGGCGACGCCGGCATCCGTGTCGATGGCGCCGACCTTGGCGACCACGGTCACGACCGCCGCGCCGTCGGCCGGCACGAGCACGGGGCGGGTGAACCGCACCTGATAGTCCACGATGCGGCCGGGGTCGCCGACCCAGGCGACGACCGGCTGAACGGCGAAGCCCATGGTGAGCATGCCGTGCGCGAGCACGCCGGGCAGTCCCACGGACACGGCCACGTCGTCGCGGTAGTGGATGGGGTTGAAGTCTCCGGATGCCCCGGCGTAGTGCACGAGGGAGTCGCGCGTGAGCGGGAACGTGCCTTCGGCGACGACGTCTCCGACGGTCAGGTCGGCGAGGCGGGGCGTAGCGATGATGGTCATTCGTCTCCCCTGACGACAAGGGTGGAGGTCGCGGTCACGACGTGCGCGCCGGCGGCGTCGACGATGGTTGACACGGCCGTCACCATGGAGTGGCCGCCGAGGCTCTTTACGCCGGCCACGTGGAGCGTGGCGGTGAGTTCGTCACCGGCCACGATCGGGCGGCTGAACGTGAACCGCTGGTCTCCGTGCACGACGCGGGTGAAGTCGATGCCGGCATCCGGGACGGCCAGAAGCTGCGCCAGGGTGGCCTCCTGAACGACCACGGCGAACGTGGGCGGGGCGACGACGTCGGCGTAGCCCGCAGCGCGCGCGGCCTCCGGGTCGAGGTTGATCGGACTCGTGGCAAAGACCGCGCGGGAGAACTCGCGCACCTTCTCCCGGCCGACGAGATAGGGGGCGACGGGCGGGAAGACCCGGCCCTGCAGTTCGGGGTTGACAGACACAGGCCGAGTTTACCGGCCTCGGCCGGGGACGGCGCCATCGGGCAGACTGGCTGGTGTGAAGATCAAGCGCGTGCGTCTGGGTGACCCTGAGGTGGTCCCGCTCCTGGCCGACCTGGCGCGGGAGTATGACGAGCGGTACGGCGACGGCGACTCGGTGCACGACGTGCCGGCGGATGCCTTCGCCCCGCCGAGCGGCACCTTCCTCGTGCTGCTCGATGGGGGCGTGACGGTAGCGGGTGGCGGCATCCGTCGCCTGAGCGAGACGACCGGCGAGGTGAAACGGATGTGGACCAACCCGGCCTACCGCCGGCAGGGCCACGCCGTGGCCCTGCTCGCCGCCCTCGAGGAGGTGGCGCAGCAATTCGGCTACCGGCACCTGCGCCTGGAGACGGGCCACGCGCAGCCGGAGGCGCTCGCGCTGTACCGGCGCCTCGGCTACCGGGAGATCGGCAATTACGGGATCTACGAGAACGCGACCGGGTTCGAGCGCACGTTTGCCTCCCCGGAACGCCCCGCCTGACAGTCCGGCATTGGCCTGCGACACGCCCGCTTGCTAGCGTAGACACGTCATGCCTAACAAATTAGAGCCACACCCCGACCTTCCCATCGACCTGCCCACGGCCGAACGCATCCATGCGGCCGTCGCGCATTATGGCGAACAGGCCGTCATCGACAATTCCGTCGCGCTACTCCGCGCCAAGAACGCCGGCAAGGACTTCCTGCTCTACGCCGGCGGACGCCACGCCCTGGGCATCCTCGAAGGTGCCCCCGCCCTCTACTGGCCCGAGCTGTGGGGTGCCCGTGCGCTGCTCTACGTCTGGGGCGAAACGGCGGCACCGTACATCGTCGTCGGCATGAACAACCAGGCTTGGCGGGTGCGCGAGATGTGCGCCAAGGTCGTCCTGCTGCGCGGCCTCGAGGTGGCGCCCAAGCTGGTGCGCCTGACCACCGACGAGGTTCCGCGCGTGCGCGCCGCGGCCCTGCACGCGCTGGCCGCCCAGGGCACCGCCGACCACCTCGCCACCATCGTGCAGCGTCTGCGCGACCCCGACAAAGAGGTGCGCCGCGCGGCCCAGCAGGCCCGCGACGTGCTCAACGCACGGTGGAACCTTACGGTCGAGCAGGGCCAGGGCACCGAGCAGACCCACGGAACCCGGCACACCCACCCGAGCGAGTAGCCGAGCCCGGAACCGGGACACACACACAGTACCGAGACGGGGGGTCCGGATGTTCCATCGCTTTGTGGCCATGGGCGACAGTTTCACCGAAGGCGTCGGCGACGACCTGCCGGGCGGCCAGGTGCGCGGCTGGGCCGACCTGGTCGCGCTCGGGCTCGCCGCGGCATCCGCCCACCCCGTCTCCTACGCCAACCTCGCCGTGCGCGGTCGGCTGCTCGGCCCGATCGTGGCGGAGCAGCTGGAGTCCGCGCTCGCGCTCGGCCCCGACCTGCTCAGCATCTGCGGCGGCGGCAACGACGTGATGCGGCCGCGGGTCGAGATCCCCTATGTGGTCGACCTGATGCGGCAGGTCGTCGACCGGGCCGAGGCGCAGGGCGTGCACGTGCTGGTGCTCAGTGGCGGCAATCCCTCGCGCCACCTGCCGCTCGGCTACCTGATGCGCCGGCGCGGCGATCAGCTGGCGGATGCCGCGCGCGCCGCCTTCGACCGGCCGGGCGTCACGCTCGTCGACAATTGGGCCGACTCCGAGCTGGAGCACAAGCGGTTCTGGTCGGTCGACAAGCTGCACCTCAACGCGCTCGGGCACACCCGGGTGGCCACAAACGTGCTGGCCGAGCTGGGGGTGTCGGTTCCGGTGGAGTGGCTGGATGCGCCCGCCGCGGCCGACGAGCAGGTGCAGAGCACGACCGCGTATTACCGCGAGTTCGTGCTGCCGTGGATCGGACGCCGGCTCACCGGACGCTCCTCCGGAGACGGCCGCCCGCCCAAGCGGCCCACCCTGGAGCCGGTCGATGTCGGCTGATCATTCCGGAAGGGGCGCCTGCGCCGCGACCAGGCTGCCGCGTCGGGCCCGCATCCGGCCCGGGAGCGTCGATTTGCGTCCCCTCACGCGCGTGGATTGACGGCGATCGATTTTCGGCGGTAGATTGCATCGATAGTCATCAATGTATGTAGGTCTCAGTCGAGGGAGAACGCCATGAGCGAGAACAGTAACCCGGTGCGCGAAGAGGTGCGGTCCCGCTACGCGAGCGTGGCCGTCTCGGTTACGAATGAGGGGCGTCGGTCGCTGCTCACCGAGACGCCTGCCGGCGGCTGCTGCGAACCGGCCGCCATCGACGAGAGCCTGGTCTTCGGCTCCGCGCTCTACGACGACGCGTCGACCGCTGACCTCCCGGGCGCGGCCCTGCTGGCGAGCCTCGGCTGCGGCAACCCCACGGCGGTCGCAGACCTGCAGGCCGGCGAAACCGTGCTCGATCTCGGCTCGGGCGGAGGCATCGACGTGCTCCTCTCCGCCCGCCGGGTCGGCCCCACCGGGTTCGCCTACGGCCTCGACATGACCGACGAGATGCTCGACCTGGCCCGGCACAATGCGGCCGCAGCCTAGGCGCAGAACGTCCAGTTCCTGAAAGGCACGATCGAGGAGATCCCACTGGGCTCCGGCAGCGTCGACGTCGTCATCTCCAACTGCGTGATCAACCTGTCGACGGACAAACCCGCCGTGATCGGCGAGATGTTTCGCGTGCTGCGGCCCGGCGGCCGCGTCGGAGTGTCCGACGTTGTGGCCGAGAACCACCTCGCGCCCGCCCATCGGGCCGAGCGCGGCTCCCACGTGGGCTGCATCGCCGGCGCGCTCTCGATCACGGAGTACGAGTCCCTGCTCGCCGCCGCGGGCTTCGAGCAGGTGAGCGTCACCCTGACCCACGAGGTGACCGACGGGATGCACGGCGCCATTGTGCGGGCGGTCAAGCCGGCCGGCGCCGCCTAGACCGCGGTGGGTACGCGCAGTAGGGCACCCTCCCGGCGGCAGGTGGCGGCCGCGATCAGCATGGCGTCGGCCAGCAGGGCCTGCCAGCCCGCGGCATCCGTGGGCACGCCCCTCGTCAGCATGGTCTGCACGGCCCCGGCGAGGGTGGCGTCGCCCGCGCCCATGGTGTCGACGACGGCGCCGGGAAGCACGGCGATCGGCTCACTGACCCGCAGATCGGCACCGCAGGCAACGGATGCCCCCGCGCGCCCGGCCGTGGCCAGCACCGTCTGCGTGCCGGCAGCCAGCAGCCGCTCCCGCAACTCTTCGAGGGTGCTGCGGTAGAGCAGCTCGGCGTCCTCGTCCCCCACCTTCGTGAGGAGGCTCCGGGCAGCGATTCGTTCGAAGTTCGCCACGAACAGGTCGCCGTCGGCGAGCATGCCCGAACGCGGGTTCGGGTCGATCACGAGGCGGCGTTCCGGCTCCGCGACCGCGGCGATGAAGGCATCCGTCTGGGCCGTGTCGTCGAAAGGGAAGCAGCTCACGACCACGAGGCGGGCGTTGTCCAGGGCCGCGCGCTCGGCCGGGCCGAACTCGATGCGGCGCTTCCGCGCGGCCTCGTTGAAGGCGTAGGTGGGCTCGCCGTCGGTGCGGTCGGAGGTGGCGCGGGAGCTGCCAAACGGCCCGGGTGTGGCGACCAAAGTCACGTCGTGCGCGGCGAGGAACTCGCGCAGCCGGGCACCGTCGGCGTCGTCGCCGACCATGGCGATCAGGGTGGTCGGCACACCGAGCACGGCCAGGCCGACGGCCACGTTGAGGGCGGCGCCGCCGGGGAACTCCAGGCGGGACCCCGGGCTCAGCATTTCGTCGATGAGTGCGTCGCCGACCACGACCACCCGGTTCTGCTCAGTCCGGTTCTGCTCAGTCAGGTTCTGCTCAGTCAGGTTCTGCTCAGTCAGGTTCTGCTCAGTCATTCGGTCTCTCCCTTGCCCCTGCCAACAACCCTGTCGCACCAAGCCTAGGTGAGTGAGTCCTCATCGATATTGAACCAATTCGACGGAGATTCTCGTGCAGAACTGCTTTTTAGGCGCGTTGAGGGGCAATTCTGCCAAAATCTCGGCTCCCCTGCTCTATCCGTGGGTGTTTCGGAGCGCCTTAACGGCCGCACGCCGCTTCCTGTCTAGGTTTCTGACTGTCAAAGGAAAGAAACTTTATAGGCGGGAAAACGGCGTGCGGTCTCTAACAATATGGCGGACTTTGCTCGGTGTCGACAAGACAGTGGTCGAGGACGTTGATCTCGACCTGGTAGCGGGCGTTTTTGTTGCGTCGGTGCGACTGACCAGGTCGATGCGGAACCGGTGTGGGAGCTGCCAGAAGCGCTGCCCGCGCTACGACGACGGAGCAGGCCGCCGCCGGTGGCGGGGCTTGGATTTCGGCTCGACCCGGGTCTTTCTGGAGGCGGATGCCCCGCGGGTGTCGTGCCGGGAGCACGGTGTGATCGTGGCTGCGGTGCCGTGGGCCAGGCATCAGGCCGGCCACACCCGCCACTTCGATTCATATGTCGCGTGGCTGGCCACGCAAACCTCGAAAACCGCGGCAACTCAGTTGATGCGGATCGCGTGGCGGACGGTCGGGGCGATCATGACCCGGGTTTGGGCTGACACGGAAAAGCTCCATGATCCCTTCGCCGGGCTCACCCGGATCGGGATCGATGAGGTCTCCTTCAAGCGCGGCCGGAAGTTCTTGACTGTGGTCGTGGACCACGATTCAGGGCGCCTGGTCTGGGCTGCTCCGGGCCAGGACAAGGCCACCCTGGGCACGTTCTTCGATGCGCTCGGCGCGGAACGTTCCGCTCTGATCACGCATGTTTCCGCGGATGGGGCCGCGTGGATCGCGTCGGTCGTCGCAGCACGCTGCCCGAACGCGGTCCGCTGCGCGGACCCGTTCCACGTCGTGAAGTGGGCCACGGAAGCCCTCGACGAAGTTCGCAAGGCCGCCTGGACCGAGGCCCGCAAACAGGCCCGCCTAAACGAGTCCCGCACGGTTGGCCGGCCCGTGCACGACGCCCCGGCCCGGCCTCACAGCGAGCACGCGAAGTTGATGATGAACTCCCGCTACGCGCTCTGGAAAAACCCCGAAAACCTCACCGAGAAACAACAGATCAAGCTGGCCTGGGTCGTTCACACCAACCCGGCCCTGGGCCGGGCCTACTACCTCAAGGAAGGCCTCCGGCTGGTCTTCAAACTGCCCCACGACGAAGCCGCCGAGGCCCTGGACAAGTGGGTCGGATGGGCCCGCCGCTGCCGGATCCCGTCGTTCGTGAAACTCCAACGCTCCATCGTCAAGCACCGGGCCGCGATCCTTGCATCGATCGAGCACGGCCTCTCCAACGGCCGCATCGAATCCGTCAATACCAAGATCCGACTGCTCACCCGAATCGCCTTCGGCTTCAAATCACCCGACGCCCTCATCGCCCTCGCCATGCTCAGCCTCGGCGGCCACAAACCCGCACTCCCCGGCCGGGATTAACCCACGGTTACGACAGGAGAGCCAAAATCTCCGTCGAATTCGTTCGGGGCGCTAGCCCGAGCCGGCCTGTGTCAGCCCGAGTCGGCCCGCGTCACCCCGCGTCACCCCGCGTCAGCCCGCGAAACCAAATGCTGCCGCGTTTGTCCAGACCCTTCCGCAGGGCGCGGCATCGTCGTACGCTCGTACACAGGCAGGGTGGCTCCCCGAACACCGGTCCTTAGTCCCTGATTGCAGGGTCCGTATGAGACCGGAGCGAAGCACCCCTCGTCGGGGGCAGGACATCATCGGGGTGACCTGCCCCCACACTCCGACACGTACAGTCGGAGCATGGCTCCCGATGCACCCACCCCGTGGATCTCCGCCGACGAGATCTTCGCCCGCGTCGGCGTCGGCGCCGCGGCGCGCGCCCTGCAGGTCGCCGTGCGGGCTGGGCTCGACCCGGCGCTTGATTTCAGCCGCAGCATCCTGCCCCTCGACCGGGGCCAGCTGCTGCTCATGCCGTCGCAGTCCGCCGAGTTCGTGGGCGTCAAGATCGCCACCGTCGCGCCGGGCAACCCGCAGCTCGGCCGGTCACGCATCCAGGGCGTCTACCTGCTGATGGATGCTGCCACGCTCAGCCCGGTCGCCCTGCTCGACGGCATCGCACTGACGACTCTGCGCACCCCGGCGGTGTCGGCGGCCGTCGCCGACCTGCTCGCGCCCGCCGAGGTGGAGCACCTCGTGGTGTTCGGCTCGGGACCCCAGGCGCGCGGGCATGTCGAGGCGATGCGCGCCATCCGCCGGGTCGGTCGGGTCACCGTGGTCGGCCGGCACCCGGGCCGCGCCGAGGCACTGGCCGAGCAGGTGCGGGCGGGCGGGCTGCCCGCGCAGACCGGCACCCCCGGCGCCGTGGCCGACGCTCAGCTCATCGTCTGCGCCACCACCGCCCGCACCCCGCTGTTCGACGGGTCCCTGGTGCCGCGGAACTCCTGCACGGTGGCGGTCGGGTCGCACGAGCCCGACGCCCGCGAGGTTTCCAGCGAGCTGATCGGACGCGCGCAGGTCGTCGTCGAAGACAGCCAGGTCGCGCTGCGGGAGGGCGGCGACGTGCTGATCCCGCTCCGGGAGGGCATGATCCAGGCCGATTCCCTGGTGCCGATGCGGGACATCCTGACCGGCACGGTCGCCGTCGACCAGTCGCGCCCCCGCGTCTTCACGAGCTCCGGCATGTCCTGGCAGGACCTGGTGGTCGCCCAGGCCGTCTTCCGCCCGTAATCCCACCGCGCGTGTACGCCGTTCATCACGGAGCGCCGTGTGTAGCGTCGAACCAATTCGACGGAGATTTTCTCATCAAGGCGCTGTTTCAGAGGGTTTGAGACCGTTTCAGGCAAAATCTCCGTCGAATTCGTTCGGGCTGGATTTAGTGCAGGCGAGCGCGAGCGCGCGCGCTCGCTGAGCTGCAGCCGAACCCGGCTTCAGCCGATGGCCGCGGGCGACGGATGTGACGGGGCCGGCACCGCGAGCACGTCGGCCGCCGCCCGTAGTCGGTGCCCCTGCTCCACCCGCTGTCCCCACGAGGTGCCCGCGATGATCAGGCCTGCCCCGAGCACCGCCACCAGGCCGAGGTTCTCACTGCCGAGGCTCACCCCCACGACCACCGCCCAGACCGGTTCGGTGCCCATCAGCAGGCTGGCCCGAGCGGCCGAGGTGTGCCGGATCGCCCAGGTCTGGGCCAGGAACGCGAACACGCTGCAGGCCAGACCGAGGTAGAGCACCCCGAGCCAGGCGGCCGGACCGAAGGCGCCGATCGCCCGAAGTGTTCCCGGCGCATCCGCTGCGGTGAACACCAGGGCACCCACGGCGGCCTGCACCAGCGTGATCGTGAGCGTCCCGGGCCGGCGGCCGGCGCCGTCGGCGCGGGTCACCCGGCCGACCATGGTGACGTGCAGGGCGCGCACGAGCGCTGCGGCGAGCATGAGCAGGTCGCCAGGGTTCGGGGCGCGAAAACCGTTGCCGGAAACGAGCAGCGCTACCCCGACGACCGCGAGCACCGCAGCCACGAAGAACGAACGCGGTAGCCAGTTGTGCGCCGCGACCGACTCGAGGATCGGGGTGAGAATGATCGTCAGGCTGATGATCAGGCCCGCGTTGGTGGCCGAGGTCACGGCCACGCCGGCCGTCTCCAACCAGAGAATCGCCGCCTGAGTGAGCCCGAGCAGCGCGCCCCCGGCCAGCTCGGCGCGGGTCGGCCGCCGAGGCCGGCTCAACGCCCAGATCAGCAGCAGCGCCAGCGCAGCCACCAGAAAGCGCAGCGCGAGCACGGCGCCCACGCTCGCCTGCTCGGTCAGCACCTTGGCGGCGAGGTAGCTGCCACCCCAGACCAGCGCGACAAGCAGCAGGACGGCGTCGATGCGGTAACGTCCGAGCCGCGGGAGGAAGGTCATGGGCCAATGCTGCCGGGAGGCATCTGTTAAGTCCAGATCACCAATTCTGAACTAACACTTTAGTGTTTGCTTATGGATCTGCATCAGCTCTTCATCCTGCGGGAACTCGGCGAGCGCGGCAGCGTCGCCGCGGTGGCCCGCGCGCTGTTCGTCTCGTCGTCGGCGGTGTCGCAGCAGCTGTCCGCGCTGCAGCGCAGCACGGGCGTGGCGCTGACCGAACGACGCGGGCGCAGGCTTGTGCTGACACCCGCCGGCACGGCTCTCGCTACCGCCGCCGCCAGCGTGTCCACGGCGATGGCCGCCGCCGAGCAGTCGGTGGCACGTTTCCACGAAGAGCCGGCCGCGCCGGTGAGCCTGTCGGCGTTCCACAGCGCTGGGCTGGCCTGGTTCGGGCCTCTGATCTCGCGACTGGCCAGTCCGGCCGGACCCACCGGGACGCCAATCCGGTGCGGCGACGAGGATGTCGCACGGCAGGATTTCCCGGCACTGGTCGCCGACTACGACCTCGTCATCGCCCACCGGCTGCCGCACGATCCCCTCTGGCCGCAACGGGTCACGGTCACCCCGCTGCTCTACGAACCGCTGGATGTGGCGCTGCATGTCGGACATCCTCTGGCCGGTCGGTCGTCGGTGTCGGTCGCCGACATCGCCGACGAGCCCTGGATCGCCGGGCACCCGGGCTTCCCGCTCGCGGAGGCGGTGAATGTCGTCGCGGCGAGCGCCGGGCACCCCCTACGGATCGAGCACCGCATCAACGAGTTCTTCGTGGCGGCCTCCGTGGTCGCTTCGGGGTCCGCGATCGCACTGCTGCCCCGGTACACGATGGCCCCGGCGCCAGGGTCCGGCCTGGTGCTGCTGCCGATCGACGACCTGCGGGTCGGCCGCCAGATCGACGTTCTCAGCCGCCCCGAGACGCTGCTACGGGCGTCGGTGCGCCGGGTGCTGGGCGAGCTGCGAGCGGTGGCCGGCTCTCGCACGGAATGACCGCTGCGTTGAGAGGATGTCCGACTCACCGGCATGGTCAATGTCGCCGAGGTCTTCCAGCGGACACCCGACCCCGCGAGAGCGGGGACGGGCGACGGTTGCGCCGCCTCACCAGTCGACGGCATACCGAAGACGGCGACGAACCCTGCGGGCGGAACTGTGATCACGGTATCGGCCCCCCTCAGAACCTTTGGGCGGGAGGAAATGACTACCGTCCATTGATGCTCCGGGCGCGGATACGCAACGGCGCCGACCGTGGGAACAGCAGAGAAAAAACTTGCCCGCGATCCCGGGCCACGATCCGTTCGAGCTCGTCGCCGATGCCGATGTCGGCCACGACGATCCGTCCGGCCAGGCTCGCCGCGGGTTCCCGCAGCAGACCTGGTTTGCAGCCTCCGAATGTCACCGTCAGGTGCGCGGGCAGCACGGTGGGGTCCGGCACGGCGCCGTCGTCGACGCCGATCCCGCTGGGCAGGTCCACCGCCACCACGAGGGGCGCACCGGGGTCGTGCAGCGCGGGAAGGATGGCCGCCACCACCTCACGAGCCCGCCCGCGGAGCGCCGGGCTGGTGCTCGTGCCGGTGCCGAGGATGCCGTCGAGGATCACGGCGGATGCCCGCGCCACCCGGGCGAGAGCGGCATGCGTTTCAGCCAGGGGCAGCAGCGCCGCCCCGGCCGCCACGGCGGAGCTGAGGCCGCCGTCGTGGAGCTGTGCCGACGTGGGCACGATGGTCACCAGGGCACCCTGCGCGGCCAGCAGCGCGGCCGCGTGCAGGGCGTCGCCGCCGTTGTTCCCCGCACCCGCCAGCACCAGCACCCGCGCGTCCGGCACTCCCCCGCTTTCCGTGAGCAGCTCCTCGAGCAGGGCCGCCGTCTCCGCGGCGAGCGCGGCCGATGCCCGCTCCATCAGCGGCACGCCCTCGGCCAGGAAGGGAGTCTCGGCCTCGCGCATCTGGGCGGCGGTGTAGGTTTTCACGTCGCCAGAGTACTCCCGCGGCGGTGCGGCTCACGGCACCGAGGGCGACCGGCCGAGCCCTGCCGAGATCTGTCCGTGCCCCCCGTGCCACCCGGTTCGCACCCGTCTCCCATCCTGACCGGGCATGCTGAAGTCCTGATCGCCCGCCACTCCGGCCGGCGCGCGACAAGAGAGCTGAAACAGTGGCCGGCGCACGCGGCATCACCCTTCCGAAACTGACTCTGGCCACCGAGCGGAGCCGCCCGGCTCCCCCGCGGCCCTTCCTGCAGCGCGGCCGCCGCTTCGCCGAACTCGTGCGCATCGCCCGGAAGAATGGACTGCTGCCGGTGCGGCGGCTCGACTTCACGACCAACCCGAGCGGGGCAGCCGTTCGCGCCGTGCAGGCCGAGGGTCTGCGGGCCGCGCTGGAGGAGGCCGGTGGAGCCTTCGTCAAGATGGGCCAGCTGCTCTCCACCCGATCCGACTTCCTGCCCCCGGAATTCGCCCGGGCCCTCGCGACGCTGCAGCAGAGCGTGAAGCCTGCCCCCTGGGACGAGGTCGAACGGATGCTGGAGGAGGAGTTCGGCGGACCCCTCGCCGGCGTCTTCGCCAGCTTCGATCCCGACCCCATCGCCGCGGCCTCCATCGGCCAGGTGCACCGGGCGACCCTGATGAACGGCACTGTGGTGGCCGTCAAGGTGCAGCGGCCCGGGATCGTGCCGGAGCTGCGGCGCGACGTCGCCATCGCCGTGCGGGTGACGAACCTGATGAGCCTGACGTCTCCGCAGGCCAGAACTCTGGGCATCAAGGCGGTCGCCGAGGACTATGCGGCCGACCTCGTGCGCCAACTGGACTTCCGGCTGGAGGCGCGGAACCTCTCGGCCATGCGCGCCCTCCAGCTGCGCGGCCCGCGGGCCGGCGACCTGCGTTTCCCCGAGCTGTTCGAGTCTCTGTCCAGCGATCGCGTGCTGGTGATGGAGTACCTGTTCGGCGACACGTTCAGCGACCTGAACGAGACGTCCGACGCGCCACGGGCCGAGCTCGGCGCCGCCATGCGCACCGTGCTCAGCGCCTTCGTGCGCCAGATCGTCTTCGACGGCGTCTTCCACGCCGACCTGCACCCCGGCAACATCATGCTGCTGGCCGACGGCACCCCCGCGCTAGTCGACTTCGGATCGGTGGGCCGGCTCGACCTGCAGCTGCGGGAGACGATCCAGGAGCTGCTGATCGCTTTTCTCCAGTCCGACACCCAGCTCATCGCCGACGGGCTCCTCAAACTCGCCCCGCTGCGGGACGGTGCGGACGAGAAGTCGTTCCGCCGCGAGCTGAGCGCGTTCATCACGTTCGAGTTGGGGCCCGGCGCGCGGGTCAGTGTGCTGACCGTGGATGTCCTGGTGGCTATCCTCACCCGGTACGGCGTGGGAATCCCCGCCGAATTCGTGGCGGCTGCGCGGGCGTTCGCGGTGCTCGAGGGCACCCTGCGCTCCAGCATGCCGGAGTTCGACCTGCTCGAGGAGTCCCGCAGGCTGGCGAGCGTGCAGATCCGCGACCAGATGGCGCCGGCCAACGTGCGCGAACTCCTGACCACCGAGCTTCTGGCCCTGCTGCCCAGCGTGCGCCGGCTCCCCCGGCGTTTCGACCAGATCGGGCGGGCCCTCGAGATGGGCAACCTCAACGTCAATGTGCGGCTGCTCGCGGACCAGAGCGACCGGCGGCTGCTCACCGGGCTGGTGCGGCAGAGCCTCCTGGCCCTGGTCGGCGGGGCCGCCGGGGTGATGTCCCTGGTCTACCTCACGACACCCACACCGGCGGACCCGGGGGTCATCAGCACGGTGACGGCCGGGTTCAGCCTGGGTGCCGGCTCCGTGGTGCTGCTGATTTCGGCGTTCGTGGATTCGCTCGTGACCCGCAGCCGCGCTTGACCCGTGCGACTGAATCGAGCGACTGCCACGTGCATCGGGAAACGACGAAGGCCCCGCCTGAGGCAGGGCCTTCGTCATACGTTCTGGTAGCGGGAGCGGGAATTGAACCCGCGCCACCACGTTTATAATCGTTCCGATTCAATCAATCGACCCCACGCTACGAATCCTCGCCAAAGTTAAATCTGACTAGGTGTTCCCTGTAAGAAGTGCGCTCAGACTATCTCACCACCTCGATCCGCCTAGGAGCCTGCTGATTTATCCGACGTGTTAACGCCGACCGAAAACAGGACCATTAACGCCGATTGAAAACAGGACCACCGACCAGTATGGAAGGTGATCAATAT
>NZ_PJJV01000039.1:0-19160 GCF_002929655.1 Cryobacterium sp. M23 | reverse complement strand
GATGGGGGCGATCGTGCGGGTGCGGCCGGCGTCCAACAACGTATCTTCGGCGGCGAGGAGGCTGGTGGAGGTGAAGAGCATACGGCCCTTGTGCTCGTAGATGCTGGACCCGTCCCGGCGGGTCAGGGGTTCGAAGGAACCGTGCGGGGCTGGCGGGGTCACGGCGATCGAGTCCGTGTCCAGTGCGCGCCGGGTGATCAGCTCGACCGTGCCTTCGGGTACGGGGCCGAGGCTGGTTTCTTTCTGGACCCAGCGGCGCGCTTCGGCCTCGATCATGTGCGGACCCCAGACCGCGTGATGCTCCGACACCGTCGCCACAACCTCACGTGCAGCACGGTCCACATCCACCACACGCGGCTCCCCCGGCCTGCTGCCCATGGCGGGTGCTGCGGCGCGGGCGTCCTTGAGGAGGTTGGTGACAGTGACGGCGCCGACGCGTTTGGTGCCTTTGGTCGCCCACTCGGCGCGGAGGCCGGCGAGGGAGCGGGCGTGGGCTTTCGCGGGGCGAGTCTCAAGGGTGGCCTGCTGGGCGAGCTTGATCCGGGCGACCGCGTCCGGGCTGCGCCCGTGGGCGGCCCGGTAGTCCTTCTCGAGCTGGCCGACGACCTTCTTGATGTCCGCAGACCGGGTCGAGAACGCCCCAGTGAGGCGCTCGTCAACACCGGCGATCTCGACCACGGGCCGCTTGCCCGGGGTGACCTCACGCAGCTCCGTGGCCAGGCCGAGGCGAGTGGTGACTTCGTCCATGACACGTTGGTTGTAGAACTCGGACGCGGCCACACCCTGACGGTGAAGAAGCTTGGAATCGATCGTGCGCCACTTCCCATCGACACCCTTGACCTTGTTCGCCACGACCAGGTGATCGTGCAACTGCGGGTCACCATTCCTAGAGTCATAGTGACGGAACCGCGTCGCCACCAGCCCACCCTCAACGTCGATCTGTGCGACCCCGTTCGTGCCCGCACGCGTCGCGATCGCTTCCCGCTCCAGGTACGACACCGTGTCCAAAATCGCGACCGCCTGCGCATCCTCAATCGTCTTCCTGGTGTCCTCGTCGCCGAGACCCCACAGCACGGACACGCTCTTCGCGGGCGAAAAGACCAGGTCGAAACCGGCGACAGCCTGCTGCGTCGGACGCGTCGCCGCGGTAATGAACCGGCCCAGCTCTTCTTTGTCCGCGGGCGGCCGTCCCTTCGCGTCGTGGAACGCCCGGTCACCCTCACGTGTGCGGATCGCGCGGCGGTCGGCGACGCCCGGCTCGCGCCCATTCACCTTGGTGAAGTCGGTGTAGCCGACGGCGATCTTCGCCGACAGGTCTGTGCCGTCGGTGCTATATCCGTAGTACGAGCGGCCGAGCTTAGCTGCCTTCGTTGCCTCGCCCACGGTCTTGCCCTGCGCTTGCGCTTCGGTGAGGATGCGTTCGGCGTCGGGGTGCAAACCCTCACCGTAGAGGGCTTTCATCTGCTCCTCCGTGACGACACCGGAGACGCCGAGTGCGGCCAGTCCCCCGCCGACCCAGACACCGGGAGGGTTGCCATCCTCGGTGTAGTAATCGCCCAGCTCACGGCCGCTCTCGCGCTTCGCATCACCGGTCGCGACCTCGTTGGTGTAGTACACATACCCGTCTCCCGCAGAGAGGATATGCATAGTCATCACCCGCTCACTTTACCTCGTCTATTACTAATGCCAGAGGTGAAACAAAACGAGAGACGAAGAATGAGGAACAGGGGTTGGCCACGATCGAAAAGATTGTGCGGTTTCGACGCGGAGACTGCAGGAGTGAGAAGGAGCTGTGGGGTACGAAAGGCGACGACGAACGGGCGGTCGATGTGGCGAAACCGAGAGGCTTGTGCACGTGGGCCGGGCCGCCCGATCTTGGGTGGCCCGGCTGCCCTGCGCCCATCGGGCGTGCCTGCATAATGGAGGTTCATACACTGAAAAGGATCATCATGGCCGACGTTCGCAAGTCCGCAAAGCAGACTGCCGCTCGCACTTGCGCGCGCGCGAAAGCAGCCGAGTTCCGTGCGAAGCAAGACAAGCTCGAACAACTCGCCACCGACTACTTTGTTGCCACCGACTCCCTCGAAGAAATCGAGGCGTCCGCACAGAAGGAAATGTCCGCGGTACGTGAGCGTGCAGCTAAACGGAGCGCGGCTGCACGGGCCAACGCTGACGCCGTGATCGCCTCCATGCTCGCACTCGGCACGCCTCGCGGTGAGGTCGCCGACCGTCTCGGGATCCCCACCCGCGACGTCAAGAAGCTCCGCACAAATGCGGAGGAAATTCGGCGGGAAGACACGAACGGGAGAGAGACGGTCTCGGCAGTTTCATAGGTCACAGTGGGCGGGAGACTCTGAAATCGGTCTGAATAGAAGAGAGTGCGTTCGCGAATATTCGGTACGATCCCGGTGCCCTACACACGGTTGACCGAGAGGGCGTCGGCGATGGTGAGGACTTCTTGGACGGATCGGCCGAGGTTGTTTAGTGTCCGGTGTCCAGACGCAGAGAATGTCGTCGGGTCCCCTCTGCATGGGACCACACATCGATAACGACAACACGGTGGCCTTCGCATAACCGACGTTGAGACCTATGCAGGTGAACGCGACCCGGTGCGCATACCCCTCGAGGCAGGACGAATCGAAATGAGCCCTCGTAGGCCTCGGTGAGCTGGCCCCGAGTAGGGTGGCGAGTGAATGGCTCAGGCAAGCAACGAGGGAGATAATTCGATGACTGATTTTCAGGGGAAAGTGGCACTCGTCACGGGCGGCGGTTCCGGCATCGGAGCGGCCATTTCACGAAAGCTGGCCGCGGCGGGCGCATCGGTCGTGGTCAGTGACCTCAGGCTCGACGCCGCGCTGAAGGTAGCCGAGGACATCACGGCGGCGGGGCACTCCTCCGCAGCAGTCGCGCAGGACACGACCGTTCCGACACAAGCGGATGCTGCCGTACAGTTCGCGATCGACACATACGGCGCACTTCACCTCGCGGTGAACAACGCGGGAATCGCCCCGGCCCCGGCCCCCGTCGGCGAACTCGACCTTTCCGATTGGGACAAGGTCATAAACGTCAATCTGAACGGCGTCCTCTACAGCCTGCGCTACGAAATCCCCGCCATCGAAAAATCGGGCGGTGGGTCCATCGTGAACGTCTCGTCCATCCTCGGCACCAACGGTGAACTCAACGCCTCATCGTACGTCGCAGCAAAACATGCCGTCGTCGGACTGACAAAGGCGGCCGCCCTCGAGTACGCAACCAAAGGCATCCGCATCAACGCCGTTGGCCCCGGTTACATCGACACTCCACTGCTCAGCACCCTGCCGAAAGAAACGTACGACGGACTCGTTGGCCTGCACCCAATCGGCCGGCTCGGAACGGCGGATGAGGTCGCCGACCTAGTCATATTCCTGCTGTCACAAAACGCTAGTTTCATCACCGGCAGCTACCACCTCGTCGATGGCGGGTACTCGGCGCGCTGACCACCGGCCCCACGAGTGGGCGGGACGCGCCAACGCTCCCGCCCACACTCCATTGGAGAGCCGCAGCGAGGAACCAGATGGAAGCAAGACTCTCCGGCCCCCACCACTGGACACCAGTACGCGCGCTGACGGCCATCAGGTCCGCGATAAGCCAGCCATGAAGTTGGTCACGCTCATAGCGCGACTGAGGACCGACCCCTGACGAAACCAACGCGGATTCCGCATGGTGGCGTTCGAACTATCAGGGTTGGTGGGCCGCAAACTGACGCGAACAGCGCCGACCATCCGGTTTTCCAGGACCAATCCTTCGGCAGGTGCAGCACGATCCGTCTGGCCGAGGTGGAGATCCGGGCCGAGATCTGGATGAGCTTGCGGCGGATGGTACCGCTGCCCGCTCTTCCCAAGTCACCCTAAGGTCGGGCGGAACATCGACCAAGTTCGACGAATTGTTCAACACGAAGGAGATTTAACGGTGAATCACAGTCATGAACCGTTTACGGCAGAAGACCTCGAAGTGCGTCCTCTTTCGGACCACGAGTGGCGTGTAGGTGACCGGCGGCAAAACGCGCGTTCACCCGAGAAGGTACTCGGGTACATCCACCGCTACGGTTCGACTTTCGAAGTCCTCAATATTGAGGTGCCGCACCAGAACCTCACGTTCGACCGTTTGGAATCAGCGATAGCGTCCTCCGCCGCGTAGCAGGACTCCAGCAATTAGAGCTCACGCCACTCAAATTTAGGCGCCGTGATCGGGATGAGGTGACCGAAAACTTTTCCGGTGCGTCCTCGGGATGTATGGTGACCCAGTAGAGACCAGTAGAAGCGCAGTGGACGAGGGAGAGTAGAACGATGAACATCCTGTTTGTAATTGTGGCCATTATTGCGATTGTGCTCTTGATCACCGGGGGCTTTGTGCAGTCCCTTAACTTTCTGCTATGGGTCGGCGTGGTGTTGTTGGTTCTCGCCGTGATCGCATTCCTGATTCGAATGGTTTCAGGACGTCGAAACGTGTAACGACCAACGAGACAGATCTGGGCCAATGCACGCAACAGCCGATCGTGCCGATGCTGGGTCACTTGGGAACCCTAACCGCACACACCCGCACCGCCAATAGGCCGCGGCGCTCCTGCTCAACGAACCGTCACGTTGCCCCCGTTGACACACAAGCGCAAAAACGCATCGCAGAGTCGTAGTTTCCGTCTCGCACGCCATGGATACCTAGACACGAGACAGTTAATCTCCAAGCTATGACGGCCAGCAGCGACTCTCGTAACTATGCGTTTCATCCATCGGGCGCGTCCGGGTACCCAGCCGCGCGACGAGACAGGTGAAGTCCTGCGCGATTGCCAGCCCGTGACAGTTGGCGTTTCTGATTTCGGTTGTCAGCGGGTTTGGATCTTGCAGAACGCCTGTGCCGTTTTCAAGTCCGCGTCGCGCTCGGCGATGGCGATCTCGTCGGCTATTTCGATCGGCTCGTCCAACCCTGCGTCGGTCGCACGCGTCCAATACGCCCAGCACGTTCCGGTGCCGCCGGCAGGGTGCCCGTGCTTGGAGGTGAAACGAACACCGAGGGGCTGCGTACCGTCAAAAAGAGTCACCGTATCTCTGAGCCACCCCGCGATCAAGGTAGCGAGCCAGCTTGCCTTTCGCCCAGTTCGAGCGGTGGCTTGAGACACGCCTTACCGAACTCAAACAGTGGCCAGACGTTCACCGTCCGATCGAGCAATTCGCCCGTTGGCACCACCTAAAGAATCTCCGCCGGAAACTTGATGCCGGTGCCGAAAACATGAACACGGCGACTCAATCGGCGAAGCAGGAGATCACCGAGGCCGGCAAGTTCCTGCGTTGGCTGCTCGAGGAACACGGTACCGTCGTTGCTGGACTTCGCCAGGCGCACGTCGATGAGTACCTCGCAGAGGGCACGAGCACACGAAAACACATCCGCAACTTTGTGCACTGGCTCAGTCCCGGACGGGCGCGTCAAAAGACGATCACCGCGCCGCACAGAGCCGCCAAATCCATCCCGATGCTCACCCAGGACCAGCGGATCGAGCTCGTGCGCAACTGCCTGGATTTCCAGCAGGTAGCCCTCTCCACCCGAGTTGCCGGGCTGATCTTCCTCCTCTTGGCGCACCCGCTGGTCAAGGTCGTGGCCCTCACTGTCGACCGTGTCGAGAGACCTCCAGACGGCATGATGATCAGGCTGGGCGTCAACCCCACATCGATCCCGGAGTTGATCGCACCCCTGTTCTGGGAACACCTCTCCAAGCGCGGCAACCAGCAGACCGCGAACACCGGCACCGAGTGGCTGTTCCCCGGCTTCCGTGCTGGCCAGCACATCCACCACAAGACTCTGGGTGACAGATTGCCGGTGCTCGGCATCGACCCTCAGAGAGCTAGGAACACAACGCTGCAGGACCTCGCCCGCCAGGTTGACGCCCGAACGCTCATCGACCTTCTCGGATACAGCGGCCCAATCATTGCCCAGCACGCAGCCCGCTCAGGGGCCCCGATGTCTGACTACATCGACCTGAAACGACAATCACACGATCGACCTGGCCGCTAAGTCAACCGCGCCGGCACGTTCTCAGGAGCACCCGTCAGCGCGCGGAGGACACTGGCACTTCCCACCTGCAGAGTGGCGGCGATCGTCTGCCAGGTGGCGCCGTCGGCGCGCATCTGCTGGGCGAAAGCGATCCGATCGGGCGTCATGACGGTGGGTCGGCCGCCGACGCGGCCGCGGGCCTTCGCAGCTGCGAGGCCTGCTGTTGTGCGCTCGGAAATGATGCGCCCGTTCATCTGCGCGAACGCCGCACAGATGTGGAAGAACAACTCCCCGCCGGCAGTAGTCGTGTCGAACGGTTCCGTTAACGAGCGGAACTGAATGTTCCGGCGGTGCAACTCCCCCACGATCATCACCAGGTCGGTCATCGAACGACCCAGCCGATCGGTGCTGTAGACCAGCAGCACATCGTCGGCGCGAAGGTACTTGAGGCAGTCATCCAGACCAGGCCGTGCGGCCTTCTCGCCCGACATTTTGTCCGTGAAGATCTGCTCGGCGCCGGCAGCGGTGAGGGCGTCCGTTTGCGAGTGCAGGTTCTGATCCTGCGTCGACACCCGCGTATATCCGACGACCGTCACGATCCGTCTCCAGCTCCAACGACCTGCTCGAACATCGCTACGAGACCAGAGAGGTCCTGCTGCTCCATCGCGTCCCGGCAGGCGTGGTCATTGACCTTGCCGGTCACCGGGCGCCAGTCGAGGAGGTAGCCCCCCTGCTCTGAGATCTGGGACCAGAAGATCCGCTGCGTGCGACCGTTGCCCTCTCGAAACGGATGCAGGTAGTTGACCTGGTCATAGTGGTAGGCCAGCCTGGCCACGAACTGACCCCTGCCCAACCCGCGCAGCCGCTTATGCTCTGCAAGCTCCCCGAAGGCGAAGCCAGCGCCGCTCTCCAGACGCGACACGGCCATGAAGAACTCGGCCGACGCGTCGGAGCCCTTGCGCATGTCGACGGTGCGCAGTTGTCCCGCCCATTGGTAGGCATCCTGAAAACCCGCCGATGAATCTCCGCCAACTGTCGAAGATCTCCCGTGATCCTCACCGGCCGCTCAGCCAGCTCAACGGCACGGAAGGTTGTGAGCTCCGCCTCCCTGGCGTCGAGGACACCCTTGCTCGTCGCACCAACGAGATTGCGAAGGATCCCGGTCTCGGGATCGAGATAAGGGTCCGCGAACTCAGGCAACGCCGTTGCGTGCACGCACGCGGCGGCCGAACTCATCGACGTCGATCGCTCCCCGCGCGTATTCGGCGGCATCGCTCTCGAAGGCGTGACTGACGCTGAGGCCTTCCATTTCACCGCTGTGAATCGCATCCTCGACCGCACGCTCCCGGGCAGCCTGCTCAGCCGCCCTTGCCGTCGATACGACGCTCATCCGTGCCTTCCTGAAGTCTCCTCCCAGCTTACCGGAACTGCTCAAAAACCGTGGCAGAGCGGTTTCGGCAGCTTTGATTTCGGCAACGAGTTTTGAGCAGGCCACTCCCCCACGATTCCGCGGCTCCCGTTCGGATCATCAGAGCTGCTCAGAAACGATCGTTTTCGCGCACACTGCACATGCAGGATGCGGCTGGAGGCCTATCCGACCGACCAGGTCGCGGGCAGGCTCGCCGACCTCTCCACGGTCTGGCTGACGGAGTACCGCGTGCCCGGCACGACGAAGGTCGACGACTACGACCTCGCCATGCTCCGCAGCGAGGGGTTCGCCGTCACAAAGACGTTCACCCTGCACAGCGATGTAGTCTACGAATTGAGGAGACAGCAGTGATCTGGTTGGTGATCGGGATCATCGTGGTCGCGCTGCTCGCGTTGATCGCGCTGGCGTGGCTTCTTCTGGTGCTCCTGCTCGAGGTCCGCGAGCGGGAGGCCGACCGCGGGATCGCCATCACCGACGACGCCGGTGCAACCTGGACCGTCCTCGCGGTGCACACATGAACGCCGCCTGGGCCATGCGATGGTCGGCGTGAACCAACCACCGGCCTGCAGAGGCTCCGAGCCCGGTGGGGTGGTCTGGATGCAGGCCCTGCGCGAGGCTGACTAACAGTGGAATTCGATTGCGACCAGAGGAGCTAGACCGATGTCCGATACACCGCACGTGCAGATGGCCGGCCGCGAGCATGGCGGGCATTCGCGGCCATACCTGCTGTTCTGGATCATGATGGCCCTGAGCTTCGTCGTTATGTACGCCGCCATGTTCACCATGATCGACGGGTGGGGCGACTTCCGGAACAACCTCAACATGTTCTACATGACGGTCACCATGTGGGCGCCCATGGGGATCATCATGCTGCTAGCCATGCGCAGTATGTACTCGAATAAGAAGGCCAACCTGGCGATGGTGGTGATATTCGCTATTCTCGCGGTCGGCTCGTTCGGGGCAACCCGCGCACAGGCACTCATCGACGACCGCCAGTTCATCGACTCCATGATCCCGCACCACTCCGGCGCCATCCTCATGTGCCGCGAAGCCGCCCTGAGCGACCCAGAGCTGGTCGCGCTTTGCGAGGAAATCAGCGGAGGGCAGCGCTCCGAGATTGAACAGATGGAGCAGATCCGAGACCGCCTGGACTAAATCGGGCTATCGCCCGCCGCGTTCGATCTCAACGGCGGGAGTGACGGCGGTGCTCTTCAATTGAGGTGACTTCGAGTACCCGGTTGAACAAGATAGTGCGGAAGTGGTCAGGGATGCTTCGTCACGAGATTGGGGTTTCCATTCTGGCTGGGACCTTTGATTTTGAGAGCAGTCGTGCTGGGAGTGATGGTGGGTGTCCTTGTGCATGAGCGGTGACCGTGGCGGAGACAAGCAGTGCCGTCGCGGCGCCAAGAATCGCACCGGCGAGCACGTCCGTGGGCCAATGCACCAGCAAGTAGGTCCTGCTTAACGCCATGGTGACTACCCAGACCACGGCAAGGGCCCACGTCCACAGATGCGGGAATGCAATAGCAATGGCGACGGTAATAAGCGGCCGCTGTCGTGGTGTGGCCCGACGGAAAAGAGTTCGATCCGACATCCACTACTCCGTCGGGAGGTCGCGGGCGTGCGATCACGATTTTCAGCACCGTGGATAACCCTGATGCGAGAGCAACTGTAAGACCGATGGTGAGACTCTCGCGCCATCGCCGGGTGATCAGGAGCGCCACGACGATGGTGGTGGTCACCGCAGTCATGGAGAGGGTACCGCCGAACGTGTTGAGGAACTGCGCGGCAGCTTCGGCAGGGGCGATTCGATGCCCGGCCACCAGGTCGTGCCACCACATGTCCGGCGGGGTCGGACGACCCTGCCAGATAGATCGCATGGCGACTCCGCTCACCACGACGGCTGCCATGCCGAGCGCGCCGATGAACGCGCCGATGGGTGGCACTCCCCTGAATGCCCGAGGCGACCGACTCATAGTGTTGCTCTTTTCGAGGGGCTCTGTGCTGGCGCGAATGTGGGCTGGCTCGCGGGTGCGAGCCAGCCCACGGTCCCGCTTAGTCCTGGACGCCGTCCTCGACGACCACGCCGCCGACGTCGTCGCTGGTGTCTTCGACGCCATCGTCGTCGGTCTCGGCGTCGTTCGCGCCGTACGCGAAGGGCAGACCTGCTCCGCTCTCAGAACGCGATACAACCGTTCCACCGGCGTGCAGCCTCAGTTGGGTCGTCGCCGTACTCCGGCTCGACGGGGAAGTGGTCGTCGCGAAAGCACTGGATCTGCTCCGCAGCGATCCGGTACATATCGTCTTCGTCAGCACCCGGTGCGGACAGCCGGAGCGAATGAGCTCGTCGCTCAATGACGGCCGGCCAGAGATCACGCGCACCAACCTCGCCCATCACTTTCGACGCCACCAGCATCGAGTGGAACTCGAGCGAACGGCACAGCACATCGGCGAGGGTAACGAGGTCTCGATCCGATACCTTCACGAACACAGGCGGTTCAGGGCGAATTCGATCCACCATGAATCTGTCATCCATTGGCGAGCTTGGCTCGCCTGATTCCCCATCGCGCGCACCCATCGGTCTACTCAAACCCGTCGGTTGCCGTCTTGCAAGCCTCCAGGCGGATGTGATTGCGACCCACCGCCCGCGCAGCGAGCCGCGGCTCCCACGGAGCGGCTCATGCGGTGGCTTCGGCCAGCACGACGTCGAGCGGCACCGCCGGGTCGACGAGCCGGTCGACGTCGACGCGGGCGCGGGAGCGGATGAACTGCTGCACCTGCTCGTTGACGTCCCAGACGTTGACGTTCATCCCCGCGACGACCCGGTCGCCGGCGAGCCAGAACGCGATGAACTCGCGCCCGGGCACGTCGCCGCGGAACACCGGCTCGACGCCCGCCATCAGGGGGCCGTAGCCCGAGAACTCCATGCCCAGATCGTACTGGTCGGTGTAGAAGTAGGGCGGCTCGTCGAACTCGATCGCCTCCCCCGCCATCGACCGGCCCGCCGCCGGCCCCTGGTTCTCGGCCGTCGCCCAGTGCTCGGTGCGGAGGTGCTGGCCGAGGAACGGCTGGTAGACGCTCGCGACGTCGCCGACAGCGTAGACATCGTCGGCGCTCGTGCGGAACCCGGCATCCGTCGTGACTCCGTTCTCGACGTCGATGCCGGCCGCCTCGGCGAGCCCGGTTAGCGGGACGGCGCCGATGCCGACCACGACCGCGTCGGCCGGCACGACCTGATCGCCCTCGACCGCGACGCCGGTCGCCCGGCCGCCGTCGCCGACGATCCCCTCGACCTTCGTGGACAGGCGCAAGTCGACGCCGTGCTCGCGGTGCAACCGCGCGAACACCTCTCCTGCCGTCGACCCGATCGCCGCCTCGAGCGGCACCGCCCCGGGCGCAACGACCGCCACCTCATTGCCATACCCGCGCGCTGCGGCGGCGACCTCCAGCCCGATCCAGCCCGCCCCGATGAGCACGATGCGGCGACCGCCCGGCTCGAACAACTCGCGCAACGCGAGCGAGTCGTCGATCGTGCGCAGCACGTGCACGCCCTTGAGGTCGGCACCGGCGCCCGGCCACCGTCGCGGGGCAGAGCCGGTCGCGAGCAGGAGGCGGTCGTAGCCAAGGTTTCGGCCGTCGTCGAGCCGCACCCGGTGCGCCGACAGGTCGAGCGCCGTCGCGCGGATGCCGCGGAACACCTGGACCCGATGCTCGCCGTACCAGTCGGCGGGATGCACGTCGATGGCGTCGCGGGTGCCCGTGCCGATGAGGAACTCCTTCGACAGCGGCGGACGGATGTAGGGCATCGCGTCCTCGGCCGCGATGATGCGCACGGGTCCTTCGTAGCCCGCCGTGCGCGCGCCCTCGGCCGCCCGGGCCCCCGCGAGCCCGCCTCCGACGATTACGATGCCGTGCTCGGTGCTCATGTCAGCCGCTCCATTCCCCTTGCGCCGCACCGCGACTCGAACTCGCGGCGGAGGCGTGCGTCGCCTCGGAGGAACCCGGTGAGGCTCCTGGTCCTAGTTACGCTGCCCACGATACGTGGCCCACGCAGCGTTTGCACGCCAGCCTGGGCATGCCGTAGCCGCCGCCCCAACGGGGGCTCATGCGCTCGCCGCCACGTTGATCTGGATCAACACCGACTTATTCAACACGGCCTAGAGGCCCTTGCCGCCGGTGACCGGCAGGACCGCGCCGGAGATGTACGATCCCTCGTCGGAGGCGAGCAGCACGTAGGCAGGGGCGAGTTCCGCGGGCTGGCCGGCGCGGCCAAGTGGGGTGTCTTGCCCGAAGGTCGGCAGCTTTTCGGGCCAGCCGGTGGCGGGGATGAGCGGGGTCCAGATCGGTCCGGGCGCCACCGCGTTCACACGGATGCCCTTCGGGCCGAGTTGCTCGGCGAGTGCCTTCGTGAACGCGACCTGCGCCGCTTTTGTCATCGCGTAGTCGATGAGCGCCGAGGACGGGTTGAATGCCTGGATCGACGTGGTCGAGATGATCGACGCGCCGGGCTGGAGATGCGGGATCGCTGCCCCGGCGATCCACATCATCGAGTAAAGGTTGGTGCGGAAGACGCGGTCGAACTCCTCGGTCGGAATCGTCTCGAGCCCGTCCCGGTTCTTCTGGTACGCGGCGTTGAGCACGACGATGTCGAGACCGCCGAGCGCCTCCACCGTCTGGTCGACGACGCTACGGCAGAAGCCCTCCTCCTGCACGTCGCCCGGGATCGAGGCGGCCACGCGCCCGGCCTCGGTGACGAGGCGGAGGGTCTCGTCCGCGTCGTGCTGCTCCTCAGGCAGGTGGACGATCGCGACGTCGGCGCCCTCGCGCGCGAACGCGATCGCCACCGCCCGTCCAATGCCGGAGTCGCCCCCTGTGATGAGCGCGCGACGGCCCTCAAGTCGGCCCGAGCCCTGGTAGCTAGACTCGCCGTGGTCTGGCAACGGATCGGTTCGATCGGTGAGCCCGGGCTGCTCCTGTTCCTGCTTCGGGAAGCCGTCGGACTTGTAGCGGGAGCGGGGGTCGATGAGCGCAGCCATACCTCTAGCCACTCACTGATGGGATGCAAAATCAAGCCCCTTGCACGACCTTGACAACGGCGTAGCGTCGCAAACATGCCAGGTGAACGGAACAGAAGTCTCAAGAATCCAAAGCTCTACGAGGATCTCCGCGACGATGGGGCCAGCAAGGAGAAAGCCGCCCGCGTCAGCAACGCGGCCGCCCGCGACGGGCAGAAGGCGGTCTCGCGGCGCGGGGGCAAGGCTGGCGACTACGAGGATATGACCGTGCCCGAGTTGCGCAAACGCGCCAAAGAGTTCGGCCTGCACGGCTACTCCGGCAAGAACAAGTCCGACCTCATTAGCTCGCTGCGCAACCACTGATGAAGCGCAACGACGACGGGCCCTCGACCGACCACGCCCCGGAGACGGAGGAGGACACTGCCTCCGGCGGCCCCTCCGACCCGCCCGACGAAACTGACCCGCCCGACTAATCTTCAGGCGTGGTCAGTGCGTCCGTTCTTCAGGGATTCGGGCGTGGGACTGTGATTACGCCAGTGGGCGGGTTTGCGGGCTCTGACGAGTTGTCCGTCGGCTCATTGGTCACGCTGAGGCCCTCGGGCGAGTTCGCGGACATCATGAGCTGGTCGGTCCATGACCGGTTCACAGCAGGTCTGCGGCTGCCATCGAACCTGAACTGAATGAAGGTGTTGGGCGATAACCACACGGTGGTTCGTCCGCCACCTGTCGAGGCGTCGAACGTTAAGTTGAGTGCGAAAGCCTCGCCCCGTCGCAGCTTCGCTAGCGTAACAAGCTTGATGTGGGTGAGAGTGCGTTCGCCAATCGTGATCCGCTCGGGCGCAGGCCCGTAGATCAACTCACCCACACGGCCCCAGACCTCGCGGTGCATTAGATACTACAGGGCGGGTTCGAACTGCCGTTTCTCTGGTTCCCGTGTTTATGCCTGTCCACCTAGTGACAGCATTTAAGGTGGCGGGTCGCTTGTCGAGCCGGCGGAAGGGTGCCCTTCTTCCTCGGCGTCGCGTAGTTCCTCTTCGTCGATCGTAGGTACATCTGGATCCGGGTTGGGCGATTGCGGAGTGAAGTGCAGTTTCTGCATGTACGGAGTGGGTGCTTTCCGCCGGGCATCGGTGAACTCTTTCGAATAGTAGGCGCGGGCATCCGGCACGTCGCGATCACCAGAGATGAGGTCGTGCGCGAGGTTCAGGGCGAGCCGATTGGCTTCCTCGTCGTGGCAGGTGGCCGAGAGTTCGCCCATTGTGCGGCGCGCAACCACGCTGCCGTCGAATTGGGCGAGTGCGCTGAACAGGTCCGGGGCCACCCGGTAGTCGATGATCGATTCGACGGAGTCGTAGTGCGGTGCTGGAAACCGGTGTTCCCAGAATGCTTTCGTCGCCACGACCCGCTTCCACTCTCCTACCGCGAACCAGGTCAGCTGGGTAGCGGTCGACTCGTGCGGTTCACCGTACTTGTCGACAACCAACTGCGCGGCCTCCCGCGATTCGTCTGGCCAGTCGGCCAGTACTTCCGAACTGTGCATGAGTAGCTGCTATCCGTCGTTCACGATCGTGGCGTCCTCGTCGGGCTGGAGATCTTCGTCTGCCTCGACGAGACGATCTTGGTCGGGAACGCCTTTGACTCCGGTGGCGATGTCCCCGTCGCGAGTTGGTTCCTCGGTGATGGGGAAGTCGTCCTCGATGCCGCCAGGTGTGTTGATTGTCGGATCTGTCATCAGTACTTTCCTTCCGGGAGTGAGGCCAAGGCGTTCGCCTTGTTCCATAAAGCTCACGTCACGGCTGGCGCCCCGCAACCCGCTTGACCATTCGCTCTCGGCGAGTGGTCTCTGCGCGTGTCGGGTCCTGTCGAGGCTCGATCGACAGATCAGGTTTCGAACTGGCACCCATCGAATCACACGATCCGCGGCCCTGTACCGGCTCCTCGAGGCGGCTGCCCGGCATGACGGTCGGCTAGCCGGATGTCGGCAACCCCGTTGACTGCGCGGCAGCATCGTCGTAGACCGGAGGTGACGAAAGGATCGGGATGTCCGTGAAACTGAATCAGGAAGCCCTCTCCCACGCGAAGGGGTTGCTGCGTCGCGGCGAGATCACTCATGACGATCGGGACGACTGGAGCGAGCACGCTCCCAGCACCGATGAGAACAACACCTTCATCGACAAGCACGGGATGGCCGAGTACGCAAAATGGCATCTCGGCGAAGACACCGACCAGACCGAGGGCACCCGAGGTCGTTACCTGTTTCCTTACGGCGACTTCAAGAAGCTCCACCGGTGCGCCGTCATCTCTGGTGAAAGCCGAGCGGGCCAATATGACCATCCCACGATCAAGACCGCGCTCAAGAAGCTGCTTACCTCGATCGACGAAAAGGCTCCCCAAAAGTGACCGTAGGGGTGCGCCCGGATACTGCCGAACCCGATCGGCAGTCGTCACCAGAGAACGTCTCCAGCCCGACTTCGGAGCTGCGGCGTATCGACTTCACGGGGGCCATCTGGTTCGCAGCCACCATCATCGCGACAACCGTGCCGCTGGGTGGGATGCTTGCTGCCGGATGGCATCCCAGCGACTCGACACCCGTGCTGGCCGTGGTGTGGTGGGTCGGTGCCACCGCCATCGTCGTTGGCATTGCCTCGTTGGCCTGGGCCGGGTGCCCCGTGTTGGGTTCCAGCCTGGAGGAAGCGGACCGTCAGAAGTCCTTCTGCATCCGCGCTGGAGTGGTCCTCTACCTCGGCGGGACGGGCGCCGCGATCTTTGCCCTTCTCATCAACCCGGGGGGATGATCCACCCATGACCACAGATCCCACCAGAATCAGAAGTCAGCCAGCTCTGACCACCTCGACCGGACGGATTTGGCTCATCGTCGGCGGCATCTTCACAGGCGTGTCTCTTGCAGTCCTGATGCCGATGACGCAGCTCCCACCGCCAGGCGTTGCGCTGACCGGCGCCATAGCGGTAGCCACTCTCTACATTGCGATGATCGTCGCTCGGATCGTCATCCCCGCCGGCCGGCGCCGGCTCATGCTCCTGGCCGCGGCAACGCTGACGATCGCGGCGACCGCGGTCGTCACCGCAACTGTCGTGGCGAGTGCGGCAACACTCGACTAGCCAGCGAGGTTTCGTCAAACATGGCGAAAGGCTCCGGTGATCGTGACCACTGGAGCCCTTCTGTGCGAATCGTGGTTTTCACCTCGTTCGCACTTTTGACGCTACGCCCGCCAACCCAGGGAAGCAACCCCCCGGTGGATGCCTAGCGGTAGTGCGGATAGTCGGGGTACCGATAGTCCGAACCCCAGAATGGCCCGTACCCGTAGTAGCCCAGAACGCCGCCGTAGGTGTCGCGTTCTCGGACCAGTTCCGGGTCGTAGGCAGGGGCGTCGGCGACGTTCTCGCGGGTCTGGCCGATCCGCACCTCGTCCTCCGTGATGGCGGTGATGGCGTCGACCGGGATGAGAGTCATGTCCTGGCCGATGCCCAGAAACCCTCCCGAGGCCACGTCGAGGAACCGCACCCGACGCTCAGTGCCGTCGATCAGCAGATCCTTGACCTTGCCGAGGTCGTCGCCGTTTCTATCTCTGACGTCACGTCCGCGAATGTCCTCCTCGCGGTCGGCAACCGTCTGATCGGTCTCACTGCGACCGTGTTCTCGATAGTCGGCTGGCGGCCTGCTCCTTCTTATACGAAGCCATCACAGCAGAGTGGCTTCATCCTCGTAGCCAGCGACATTCCAGGATCGGACCCGATCGGGTTTGCCCACGTCCTCGAAGTCCCTGGCAGCGGTCATCTCGAGCAGCTATCGGTCAGGCCGTCAGCGGCGCACCGCGGANGAAGCAGTCAAGAGCGAATCAAGACTGCGCGGATGCAAACGGGTCACCCTGCGAACGTTCGCGGACGTTCCATGGAACGCCCCCTTCTACTTGAGCTGTGGTTTTATCGAGCGTGGTCCCGATTCTGATTTTCTTCGAAATCTGTTAGTAGCGGAGCAACAGCGAGGACTTGGGTACGGCCCGCGTGTTCAAATGAACTTCGACCTGACTGATGAGTTGCCCCGATAACCGTTCCCCTTTCGGGACATCCCTCCGGAACAGGCGGCGTCTGTCACCCAGCATGCCAATAGTTGAGATGGCGACACTTCACGCGTGCACCCGCGCCGGGCCGGGCGACCGGTCCGGTCAGGGCTTCGAGCCTTCCAGGGACAGAATTGCTCAATGGAGCCTGCCGTTGTACTCCGTTTCAGTCGATCGGGGAGACACGAATGAGGTTGCCATCCGGGTCGGCGACCACGAATGTGCGCCCGAAGACGTCTTCGTGCGGCTCTTCGATGACAGTGGCCCCCTTGGCCGTCCACGCGGTGAAGCAGTCATCGACTGCGGATGCTGACCCCGGCAGCATGAGCCCCAACTCGCTGGTTCGCAGCGTCGCCGTCGTGACGGTGTCGCCGCGGCCAGACCACAAGGCGAAGAGCACGCCCGGGGCTACCTCGAACGGGACATAACGCGGGGTAACGGTGACAGGTTCTATCTCGAAAAGGTCACTGTAGAAGCGGGTGGAGCGCTCGACATCGGTGACATAGATGAGGAACAGGTTTGGCGTTGCCATGGGATCTCCTTGGTTGACGTTCTCGGCTACGCCAAGCCTTTCATCAATACATGACAGATCTTGTCTGGTATCCGTCGATACTAATGAGATGAAGTCCCAACGCCTGCTTTCGATGATGTTGCTGCTCCAGACGCGCCACCACATGACCGCGCTTGAGCTGGCAGAGGAGTTGGGAGTGTCGGTCCGGACGGTACTGCGCGACGTCATGGCTTTGGCGGAAGCAGATGTACCGGTGTTTGCCGAGCGAGGCCGATATGGAGGCGTAGTTCTGCTTCCAGGGTCACAGCTGGATGTGTCCAAACTCAGTCCCGCTGAGGTCGGTGCGCTGAAGCTGCTGGGTTTGGACCCTGGGCAAGCTCGCCAACTCGGCATCGATTCACTGACGCGCAGCGCCCAAAGGAAGATCGCGTCCCGCCGCCCTCTGGGCCGCCAGTCGGAACTGCCGTTGTCCGAATTGATTGTGGTCGACAACTCTCCATGGTTTAGCCCGATGCCAATCGTCGCCGGCGTCGCCGGCGTCGCCGAACTTGCCAGAAACCTGGAGTCGGGCAGGCGTTTGCGGATTCATTATCGGAGAAGTGCCGAACGGGGTGCCTCATGGCACGCCGTTGACCCGTACGGTCTTCTGGCGAAGGCCGGCCGTTGGTACTTGGTAGCCGACGTCGACCGCGTGCCTAGGCTGTACTCGCTCCAAAGATTAGAGGGCTGGGATGTCCTGCCAGAGGTTCGGCGCCTTCGACCGAACGCAACGCTCGCCAGTGTCAGCCGTGATTTGAGTGCGGCGGTAGAGAATCGGGGAGGCATCACAATTATGGCAACGCTGTCGAAGGACAGGCTTGACCTCGCTCGACGGATTCTAGGCTCTCGACTCGCCAGCAGTAAGCCCGCTGATGCCGAACAAGTCGAGATCACCGTGATCTACGACCAGGTGGAGTCCGTGCGTCAACTGTTGCAATTCGGTGCCCACCTCCGCGTCACGAGTCCGCCGGAGGCGCGGGCTGTTATGCGGGACGTTGCCACTGCCATGGCAGACCTGTACCAAGGCTAATCCGGCAGCAGAGCCCCAAACCACCCCTCCTCTGTGGCATCGATTCTGGGTTTGCGCCAAACGTGAGTCCGACACGTGGAGCCGTACGCGTCCCGCAGAGCGTTCGGCTTATGACACAGGCTGTTTAGATTTAGACCTTTGAAGTTCCTTGGACGAATCGGCATCGGAGCTTGTGGCTAGCACGGAACTTCTGAGGGCGCTGAACCATCGATTCGATGGGCGATGATCGCGGCGTGGGACCGCTTGCCCGGATCGGTTCGGGTGTTCACCGCGTGAACGTGAAACCCTGTGGCCTCGAGCTGCGTGCTCATCTCACCGATAGGCCAGAAGTAGGCGGTCGTAACGGCGTGCGGAAACGGCTCGACGGTGTCGCCCTCGAAGAATCCGAGGAGGAGGCTGCCTCCAGGGGCAATACAGCGGGCGAACTCGCGCAAAACCGCTGGCAAGTCACCCGGGGAAAGGTGGATAACGGAGTACCACGCAAGAATTGCAGCTGCGTATCCGTCTCGGACCTCGAGATCGCCCAGTGACGCGACTCGGAACGGGACCGTCGGAAATCTTTTTCTTGCTTGCCCGATGAACGCTTGAACGTGATCGATACCCTCCGCATCGACACCACGCTTCTTGAGGAAATCGGTCCAATGTCCAGGACCGCACCCCGCGTCGATGACCGCGCCCCGCAGGTCACGCGCCCACTGGGCGACAAGCCGCTGATCCGATTCGTGCGTGTTAGCTATCGATCCGAGCAGTGCCGTGTATTCCTCCGCCCGACCGGCGTATGCATCCCGAACCACATTGCCAGTCACGGGACCGAGTCTAGGAGAAGCCCGGAAGCCGTTCCCCATACGGGACGACAGCATGGGTCGACGTCGGTGTGGATGAGTTGTGCAAACGAGTGCGGAAATTTGTGCAGACGAGTATGGAAAATGACAGGCGCCGCGGAGAATCGCGGACCCGTGTTAACGCCGACCGAAAACAGGACCATTAACGCCGATTGAAAACAGGACCACCGACCAGTATGGAAGGTGATCAATAT